>DRKH01000050.1 GCA_011051825.1 Desulfobulbus sp. | reverse complement strand
AGGAGTGCTCCTGAGCAGTTACTCTTTTTTTAATTTCGGGCATCTTGAGAATCAGGGTTTTCGTTCAAGATGATATGGCTAACCGGTCCCGACGAGCAGGCCGTTATCAATGAGCCGTACCCGGCCGTCTATGCTCACCGCCAGGGCGAGCAGGGTTTCCTGATCAGCCCGATCAACCGGTTCCAGGCTGCTGCGGTCGACAAAACTGATATAGTCGACAGCGGTGCCAGGATACGAAAGGATATGTTCTCTCACCTTTTCTTTGAGTACGGCTGTATCCAGCAGGCCATCCGTGTACAGGGAGCGGGCCAGGGCTATTCCCCCTGACAGGCTGAGAGCGGACCTGCGCTGCTGTTCGTTCAGATAGACGTTACGGGAACTCATGGCCAGCCCGTCCGGTTCCCGGACAATGGGGTGGGCAAGAATTTCAATCCCCATGTCGAGATCCCGGACCATGCGACGGATAATGGACAGCTGTTGAAAATCCTTCTGCCCAAAAACGGCCATATCCGGCTGAACAAGATGAAACAGCTTGGAGACCACGGTGGTCACCCCGTTGAAATGGCCGGGGCGGTCGGCACCGCACAGCGATCGGGAAAGCTGTTCCACGGAGACCGTGGTCTGAAAACCGGCAGGATACATGTCGGCGGCTTCGGGGGCAAAGACAACGGCAACGCCTTCTTGACCGGCAAGCTCGCAGTCTTTTGTGAAACTGCGAGGATACCTGTCCAGGTCTTCATTGGGACCGAATTGAATGGGGTTTACAAACAGGCTCACAACAACGGCATCCCCATGTCGGGCGGCCATGCGCATCAGGCTCAGGTGGCCTTGATGGAAAAAGCCCATGGTCGGTACCAAGGCGATTTTCTTACCAAGAACACGTTGTTCCCGGGACCAGGCACGCATTGCACCGGGGCTGGTCAGGATTTCCATGGATTACTGCAGCTGTTTTATGGTGTATTCAACCCGGGCCCGCACCGGATCCTGTTGACCGTTCCCCCCGGCTTTCTCGGTCAGGGATAAATACTGGTTGTACTGGGCAATGGCCTCGGGTTTTTTATCCATGGCAACGTAGACTCGTCCCATGGCGTAATGGGCATCAGCTGTAAAACCCGTAAAGACGGCGAGTTCCTGATACAGGCCAATGGCCGTATCCAAGTCGCCATTCTCCTCATATAGTCCGGCCAGGCGATAGAGTACCAGCGGCTTCATGGGGTTATTTCCGGAAATGCTTCCGTCTACGTTTTTCAGCTCTGCTATCGCGGTTGCCCTATCCTTTTTTTCGGAGGCAATTTTTGCAAGCTCAACCCTGGCCCACAGTGCCGACGGAGTGGATGCATATTTTTCAGTCACCTGCTGCAACAGTTCGACTCGTTTCTCACCTTCAGCCTGTTTGGCAGTATCGAGTGCTGAAACAGCTTGTTTGCTCTGATAGTTACTATAGGAATCGTACAGGGCAACAGAGACCACGGTGATAACGAGAATGGAGACAATGACCCAGATTGCACGCTGATTTTTACGGAGAAACAGCGTCATTGCCGGCGGCAGGTTCAGTTGATCCAGGATGTCGGATGTCTGTGATACCGCACTTGTTTCTATACGGTTTCGGTCAAATGCACTTTGATCTGCCATGGCTCACTCTTGGTCGATATTTTTTAGGTAAAGGCCCGGGGTTCCACCAATCTGAACGATGTCGGTGATGATGGATGCAGGTAGCCCTTGTCACTGTATTCGCAAAAGAGTAACTATACAGCCTGGAATGAAAAAAATCATTAACGAATTCCCCTTTTCCGGAGATCAATCACGACCACGGCACGACATGGACAGACAACATATCTACACGGTGTCCGAACTCAACGGCGCAATTCGCAATCTGCTGGAAAACCGATTTCCGTTTCTCAGCGTCAGTGGTGAAATATCCAACCTCCGCAGGCCCTATTCCGGCCACCTGTACTTTACCCTCAAAGATGATCAGGGCCGGATCAAGGCGGTGCTCTTTAAAATGCAGCAACGTTATCTCAAACAGCCGCCTGCAGACGGCCAGTCGGTTATCTGCCGGGGAAGGATTTCGGTCTATGAACCACGTGGTGACTATCAGTTGATTGTCGATCAGATTGATTTTCACGGCGCGGGCAACCTGCAGCTTGCCTTTGAACAACTCAAGAAAAAACTGGATGGCGAAGGTCTTTTTGCCCGGGAGGCAAAGAAGAATCTGCCTGCGGTCCCACGTCATATCACCCTGATTACTTCACCCAAAGGTGCCGCCGTACACGATTTTATCCGCATAGCGGCCCGGCGTTTTCCCGGCACCCGACTGGCGGTATATCCTGTCGCAGTTCAGGGTGACCAGGCTGCAGCTGAAATTGCCGGGGCCATCAGGCAGGTAAACAGCCGGCTGGATACCGATATCATCGTGCTCTGCCGTGGAGGCGGTTCAATTGAAGACCTGCAGCCTTTCAACGATGAACAGCTGGCCCGCGCGGTTTACGCCTCAAAAATTCCGGTGGTCAGTGCCATCGGACACGAGATCGACTTCACCATTGCCGATTTTGTCAGTGACCTGCGGGCGCCGACCCCGAGTGCCGCTGCAGAACTGCTGCTGCCGGATGCGCGTGCCCTTCTCGACACGGTCCGGAACCTGCGCAACAGGCTTATCCGCCTGCTGCAGGACCGGTTGAACCGTCTGGCTGACAGGCTTGCCCTGCAGCAACAGAAGCTCGGCGATTTCTCCGCCCCCCTTGCCAACCTGTTGCTTAAAGTCGACCAGGAGTCCATGCTCCTGTCACGGAACATGGAAAATATTCTTCAGAGCCGTCGGCAACGCATCAGTGCAATAGAACTGCGGCTTGAACGTCAAAATCCCGATACCCGCCTGCAACTCTCCATCAGCCGGTTGACTTCCATGCGTAAAAGGCTGGTCCGGTCGGCTCACCACTGTATTATCGCAAACGAGCAACTGCTGGAACAGCAAAAAAGCCTTCTGGAGGCCATCAGTCCCCACGCAACCCTTGCCAGGGGGTATGCCATTGTCAGAGAAAAAAACACCTTGAAGGTCGTAACCGACAGCAGCGAGGTCAATCCCGGTGACCAGGCAGAGATCCTTCTCCACCGTGGCCGGATTGAGGTGACCGTGGACAGCTGTTCCCGGGAACCCGGAAAACAAGCCCGGCAAGGGTGATCTTGTACCTGGTCACAGGATTAGTAAGTATGTGTTTTCATCTACTTTAAACCTGTAAGAGATCAGGGGTGCCGTAGATTGGTGCAGGCGCGACTGGCCGCAGGTAAGTGAGGGACGCGACTCCGTGCGGTGCCCCTGATCACTTACGTGATTTTGAATCTTGAATACCACTCTTTCTCAGCAACGAGCAATACCATAGCTCTAACCAGACTCCGGGGGCAAACCCCGCTTTAGTGGTAACCGGATTTTGTATTTCATTTTCGTTACAGGGGGGGGGCACTTTGCTCTCCGAAATGCAAAATACATTCTGATTACCCACAATCCTCAGCCGAATGCAAGGGATACCATCGCTGAATACCGGAGGACATTACGAACCCAGTGAATTAATGATGAATTTACAGGGCCCGCAATCCGGAAGAACAAGCGATGTTATCCCTGAGTTGTGAAAAGCTGAGCTTT
>DRKH01000049.1 GCA_011051825.1 Desulfobulbus sp. | reverse complement strand
TTTACAGATGTCCGGGTGGGTTTTATGAATCCGCTCCAGGAGTTCACTGCCGCGCATTTCAGGCATCATTTCGTCACAGATGATCAGGTCTACATGATTATTTTCAATAAACCCTTCCACATCCTCGGGGTTGATAAAGGTATGTACGTCATAACTTCGCCCAAGCAGAATTTCCAACTCGGTCAGAATGGTCTGCTCATCATCAACAATGACCAGGGACGCCCTTTGTTTTTTTTCAATATTCATAATGGTTCCGGTTCCGGCATTGGATGACGGGGAGCTCAGCTCCTCGCCTCCTTGAACGTCAGGGTAAAGGTTGTTCCCCGGCCAACGGTCGAGTCGACCTTGATTTCACCATCGTGGGCCTCAACGATCCGGTGACAGAGGTTGAGTCCGAGTCCGATGCCCTTTCCCACTCCCTTGGTAGTAAAAAAAGGATCAAATATATTGTCGAGGATCTCCGGCATGATGCCGATGCCGTTGTCCTCGAAACGGACTTCGATTTCATGTTCCCGGGGGTGATAGCTGGTCGATATTTTAATCAGGGCCTCTTTCTTTGACAACCCCTTACTCTGAACCGCATCCATGGCATTGATTATCATGTTGATGAAGACCTGCCCCAGTTCCTGTGCCAGCCCGTTTATCTGCGGCAGGTTGGGGGCCAGATCTTTTTCCAGGCTCATGCTGTATTTGATCTGGCTGTGGGTGAGGGTGATGGCATCATTGACGATGGTATTTATGTCGCAGAGCGTAAACTCTTCGTCACTGTGGGCCATACGTTTGGTGCTGTTGACGATATGTTCGATCCGTTCGATGGATTCGATGTTTCGTTCGGCGATATCGTTTATTCCCAGCAGAATCAAGTCGAGTCTGAGTTCCGCCACCTTTTCTTTGAGCTTGCGGCATTCGGGTGTTAACTTGGATGGCTCGACATCCAGACAGGCAGGCAATGCGTCGATCAGTTCCCGGATATACCCAATGTTCATTTTCAGGCCTTCCATTGAAAAGCTGATCGCCTGGGCCGGATTGTTGATTTCATGAGCGATCCCGGCAACCATGGTCCCCAGTGAAACCAGTTTTTCCTGACGGATGATCTGTTTCTGGCTGTCAAACAGGGCATTTTCAGCCATTTTGCGCTGGGTGTTGTCCCTGACCATGACGATATACACCTTTTTCTGGCCAAAGGACATCTCACTGACACTGAGCTCAAGCGGAAAAGAGGAGCCGTCCTTTCTTTTGCCTGTAAGTTCACGCAAGCTGCCCTTGGCACGGGAAAGGGCATTCCCGTCCCAGCTTGACTCCGACCGGCCTCTTTCGCTATCATCATGGCAGGTTTCAAACAGGCTGTCCATGGTCAGGCCGACCACGTCCTGCTGAGCGTAACCGAACATCTGCGAGGCGGCGGAATTGATTGATTCGATATGTCCCTGTTCGTTTAGGGTGATAACCCCGTCAAGCATGTTCTCGATGACCAGTCTGGTTCGGGCCTCGGCCATCTCCACCCGGCGGATGGAACGTGAGACCGAGTTGCTGCCGAAAAACGTGGCCACAATACCCAGAATCCAGAACAGCAGGTGGACGATGGTGTAGGTAGCTATATTTTTTTCCGAAATAGCCAGCAGTGGGGTAAGGGGGATGGACACACTGACCCCGCCCCGGATGTCGCCGACATCATAACCCTGCTGGGCGTGACATCTGAGGCAGCCGGTTTCGGTGATCAGGGGCCGCATCAGGCGGAGATAGGGCATACCGTTGATGTCTTCAACGGAGTTGACCTCCGTGGTGCCGTTTTCAAAGGCATTGAGCGCTTTGGTCTCCCAGGGGTCGGCGGCGTTTTCCGGTCGGATGGGATCAAGGCTGGTGATATGGCCCAGAGCTCCGTGGGTGCCGGTCTGCATCTCGTACACCTGGCGGATCATGTATTCCGGGTTGGCAAGGGTCAGGGCCATACCGGTGGTTGTCATGATCTTATATTCCGGCAGGTGCTTGAGATAGGGGTTGGGCTTGGTCTTCTTGGTGATGGGAACGAAAACACCATGATGGCCGGTGGCCCACCGGTAATAGAGATGATCTTTCTCATAGACCGTTTTGGCCTCGTTCAGGGCGATTTTAAGGGTCTGTTTACGCTGCTGGTCGATATTCCAGGCCAGGGAGCTGATGATGGCAATGGTCCATACCACCCCGGTCACGATGCCGACCCGGTGGATTCTGGTGGAGGAGGTCAGCTCTACGGCCGGATCATCACATTTGCGGCTTTCGAACAGTCCGATGATGATAACGGCAAAGGTCATCATGAAGGCCCCGAGAATCAGATGCTCGGTGTCAAAATAGTCGATTTCAGGATGGAACAGGGTGTCTATGAGGGCGTTGATATTGCCGGCGATAAGAATAAGAACGAGATAGGTGATGATCTTGCCTGGTTTCATTGGCTGGTTCCTGCCGGCCTCTGCAGGTCGGATTGATGATCTGTCGGGTTAGCCGATATCGGCCCCGTATGCCTTTAATTTGCGTCGCAGGGTGTCCTTGGATATGCCCAGTTCACGACAGGTCTTCATCTTTTTAAAGTTGTTGCGCCGCAAGGTGTCAAGAATGGCCTGTTTCTCCACCTCGGCCAGGGTGACCGGCTTCAGGGCCGGGTTGGCCTCCTCTTTGTCGATGAAATCTTCCGGCAGGTGGTGGGGATAGATCATATCGTCATGACACATGACAAAGGTATATTCAATGATGTTTTCCAGCTCACGGATATTGCCCGGAAAATCATACCGTTTGAGAATGGCCAGCGCCTCCTCGGAAATACCTTTGATCTCCTTGTTTCGCAGTTGATTGAACTGCTGGATGAAGTGATCAATAAGTATGGGCAGGTCTTCCATCCGCTCTCTGAGCGGCGGCAGCTCGATCTTGACCACGTTCAGCCGGTAATAGAGGTCTTCGCGAAACTCTTTGTTCTTGACCATCTGATCGAGTTTTCTGTTGGTGGCGGTGATGATCCGTACATCCGTGCGTACCGGGGTGTTTGAGCCCAGCGGTTCATACATCCTCGCCTGGATAACCCGCAGGAGTTTGACCTGCATGGCCTGTGAGATGTCTCCGATTTCATCAAGAAACAGGGAGCCGCCCTCGGCCGTGGCAAACCGTCCCTTCCTGTCCTTGCGGGCATCGGTGAAGGCCCCGGCCTTGTAGCCGAACAGCTCGGATTCCAGCAGGGTGTCGGGCAGGGCGCCGCTGTTGACGGCAACAAACGGCTTGTCCTTTCTCGGGCTCAGTTTGTGGATAATCTGGGCGATCAGCTCCTTGCCGGTTCCGCTTTCACCAAGGATCAGGATAGTGCTTTCGCTCTTGGCAAACTCGGGCAGCACCGAGAGGATTTTCTGCATCTTGGGACTGCGGCTGATAATACCGGTTTTCTTGCTCTCTTCAGAGAGCTGTCGGCGGAGTTTGGTTATCTCGGTGAGATCCTTGAAGGTCTCGACCCCGCCGATGATATTGCCGGATTCATCCATCAGGGCGGTGGCGCTGACATTGACCGGAATCTGTTTGCCGTTCTTGCCATGGAGAATCTGCTGGCCAATGGTTATCTTGGACTGGGTCTTAATGGCCTTGGCAAGCGGACAGCCTGAAGTGCAGATTTTGGTATGGAAGATGTCACGGCAGGTCTTGCCCAGAATCTCTTTGCTGGTATAGCCGGTGATCCGTTCGGCAGCCTTGTTGAACGAGGTGAAAATAAAGTTTTTATCAACCGTAAAAACACCGTCGGCTACGCTGTCGAGAATGTACTGCTGTTCCAGCTGGTCGGTGATATCCCGGAAGGTCTGAACCATACCGATAACCTGGTTGTTGCGACCGGTCATGGGAACACTGGACATGGAGACCGGTACAATACGGTCATCCTTGCCCCTGAAGTATATTTTTTTATCAATCCACTGGCTGAGACCTTCAAGGGAGGAAACCATTTCCTGTTTGCGCTGGGCACACTCGCTGCTGGCAAACATCTGATGGCAGGGCCCGCCGAGAACCTCGTCGCGGTCATAGCCGGTTATACGTGAAGCGGCCTTGTTGAACGAGGTGATTATTCCCCCGGGATCCACTGTAAAGACCCCGTCGACCACGTGATCAAGGATAAGGTCGGTCTGGATACGGTCCGTATTGTCACGGAAACTCTCAACCCCGCCGAAAAAATTGCCGCGGGCATCAATCAGCGGTGCCGCATTGACACTGACCGGCAGGACTTTCTGCCCTTTCCCCTCAAGATAGACATTGTCCAGACGTACCGGATTGCCCGATTCCATGGCCCGTGCCAGGGCCGTGTCCGGCAGCGATGTTGTATCGTCTCTCATCAGGACCTCGGTAAAGAGATGGCCGAGGACATCTTCACGGCTGTAGCCGGTCAGTTCGACTGCTGCCTGATTGAAGTAGGTGATGCGGAAGTCAAGGTCCACGGTGAACACACCGTCAAAGATCGAGTCGAGAATCAACTGACGGTGAAAAATTTCGGTAATTTCCTGAAACGACTGGATGCCGCCGATGAGTTTTCCCGAAGAGTCCACCAGCGGAGAGGCACTGACTAGAACGGGCAGGAGCGTGCCGTCAACCGTCAGGTGGCGTGTGACCTGTTCAAAGGAGGTCCGCTTTTCAATCACCTGACCAAGCAGACAAAAAGCTTCATCGTCCGCCGTGTTGAACAGATCCAGACAGTTTTTGCCGATGGTCTCGGCCTCGGAAATGCCGGTAATTCGTTCAGCAGCCTTGTTAAAGGTGACGATTTTCAGTTGCGGGTCAACCGTGATGACTCCCTCGCTGAGGTTGTCAAGGATGAGTTTACGCTGGATGGCATCGGAAAAAACTCCTGAGGTCAGATTGTGGAGGGTCTCAAGAACCTGGGTGAGTTTTTCGTCTTTTATCATCTTTTCTCCTGATTCCGAACCCGGTCTGTGCCCATGACGTTATTGGTAACTGGTCACAGGATTAGTAACTATGTGTTTTCATCTACCTTAAACCTGTAAGTAATCAGGGGTGCGGTAGATTCGTGCAGGCGCGACTGGCCGCAGGTAAGCGGAGACTCCGATAGCCCCTCTATGCGTGCAGGCGCGACCGTGCGAAGAGGTAAGCGGGGGATGAGACTCCGTGGGGCACTCTTGAACAGTAACGGTTTGCGGTATTGCATAAATCGTGCACCCATCTGAATAGTTACAATAATAATTACAAAATAGCGGGTTAGCTGTCAACTGTTACCTCCGTCACCGGGCAATGCCCTCGGGGCCGTGGGGAAGCCGCAAAGAGCCGGGGGCGGACAATACAGAGAACACTTTTTTAGAGCAGGCGGATTTTTTCCGGTAGTTCCTTTGCAAAAGATCCCAAAAAAAACGGGTTGGTCGACTATATTGTTTACAGTGCAGGGAACAGTCTATATATTTTAAAGAGGTAACTGTTCAGGAGGACCCCACGGAGTCTACGCTCGAAGTCTGCGCTTATCTACCTCTCTGCACGGTCAGGCCTGATTCACATAGGAATCACTATAGTTCACAGGCCTGACTGCACAGATAGGGAGCACTCCTAAACAGTTACAGGTGGTGGTTGGGCTAGTTCTCTGCCCCTACCTGAATAGTTACTTAAAGAGATATCCACAGGGCAAAAAATCTATGACCCCAAGGCGGTGCCCGCCGTCTGATCCCGATACTATCCGGGTAGACTACAGAACAACAAGGTGTGCTGATGTTGCAACTTTCATCGTTTGGCAGGCGTTTTTCCCAGGGCTCGGGAATCCTTTCGCTCATGGATGACCTCGGCAATGCCCTTGCCGAGGGGGGGATGTTGATGATGGGCGGCGGTAATCCCGGTCATGTCCCTGAGGTCCAGGCCGCCTTGCATGAGCAGCTGGTCGGGCTTTGTAATGATCCGGTCAGGTTCCGGAAACTTATCGGGATCTATGACCCGCCACCAGGTGACAAGGGCTTCCTGCAGGCCCTTGCCGGTCTCCTGCACCGTGAATACGGCTGGGCGGTGGGGCCGGAGAATATCTGTCTGACCCAGGGCAGCCAGGGATCTTTTTTTCTGCTCTTTAATATGCTGGCCGGCAGGTTTGAAGATGGCTCGCAAAAGAAAATTATGCTCCCGCTGGCACCCGAATATATCGGCTATGCCGATCTCGGGCTCTGTGATGATTTTTTTACTGCGGTCAGGCCGAAAATCGAGTTGCTTGGTGAACATCAGTTCAAGTACCGGGTGGATTTTGATCAGCTGGAGATCACCGATGATATTGCTGCCCTGTGCGTGTCGCGGCCGACCAATCCAACCGGCAATGTGCTGACCGATGACGAGATCAGCGGGTTAAGCCGGCTGGCGGCAGACAATGATATTCCCCTGATTCTCGATAATGCCTACGGGGTACCGTTTCCCGGTATTATATATACAGAGGCAACCCCGTTCTGGAATGAGCAGCTGGTCGTCTGCATGAGCCTTTCGAAGTTCGGTCTGCCCGCAGCCCGGACCGGAATAGTCATTGCCCGGCCCGAGATCATCCGGACCCTGGCCGGCATCAATGCCATTTTAAATCTGGCTCCGGGCAGTTTCGGGGCCATGCTGACCACTGATCTTGTTGCAACCGGTGAGATCCTTCATCTGAGCAAGACCGTGGTTCAACCGTTTTACAGACGTAAAATGGAAAAGGCCATGGCCGCTCTGGAGGAATTTTTTACAGATTTGCCCTACAGAGTGCATACTCCGGAAGGGGCCATGTTCCTGTGGCTCTGGTTTAAGGATCTGCCGATTTCCAGCCGCAGACTCTATGAACGGCTCAAGAAGAGAAAGGTCCTGGTTGTGTCCGGAGATTATTTTTTCCCCGGCCTGGAACCGGGCTGGCAGCATACCCGTGAATGTCTGCGTATTACCTATTCCCAGGATGAACAGGATGTCGCTGAGGGGTTGCGGATTATTGCAGATGAGGTTCGAACCGTCTATAGACAAGGTTAGGAGGTTGTTTTTTCGTGAAAGGTTTTTTGTATATTTTGGCGTTGTGTTTATGCATTCCCTCTGTCGTTTATGCCGCCTGTGTTAAAGGCGATTGCAGGAACGGTACCGGTCGGCTGGAGAGTCCGGACGGGCGAGTGTATACAGGAGAGTTTAAATCCGGTTATCTCTGGGGCAAGGGAACGCTGCAACTGGCTGATGGTTCCCGTTATAGCGGAGATTTTGTCCGCGGGCGTTATGACGGCACAGGCACCCTGCAGGCTGCCGATGGCCGCAAGTATACCGGACAGTTTAAAGATGGGGTTATAAACGGCAAGGGGACGCTGACGACTCCGGATGGTCTGCAGTATAACGGCGAGTTTGTACTTGGCCGTTTCCATGGACACGGCAGCCTGTTTTATCCCGACGGCCGCGAGTACACCGGTGATTTCCGTAATAACGTTCTCCATGGGCAGGGCAAGTTGATCTATGCCGACGGCAGTATCTTCGAGGGATCCTTTAAAGACGGACGACCCGATGGCAAGGGAACCCGTCGCTACTTGAACGGCAGTCGATACACCGGTGGTTTTGTCGGAGACAAACGCCAGGGGTATGGGGTACTGGAGATGCCGGACGGTTCCCGGTACGAGGGAGAGTTTAAAGATAATTTTTATAATGGCCAGGGTACATTAGTCTATGATGACGGTCATATCTATACCGGTGAATTTGAAAAGGGCAGTATAACCGGCAAGGGAACCATGACTTGGCCGGACGGCAAAAAGTATACCGGTGAATTTGTCGGCGGGCAGCCCCAGGGAAAGGGCACCATGGTCTATGGCGACAAGAGCCGTTATGAAGGGGAATGGAAAAACGGTCGCCGCCAGGGGAAGGGTACACTGGAGTATGCCGACGGCAGTCGTTATGAGGGTACTTTTGTCGCCGGGGAACCCAATGGGCATGGTCGTCTGACAAGGACTGACGGGACGGTTTACGATGGGCAGTTCGTAGCCGGTCGGCCGGTTGACTCAGTCGCAGCCGCAGCCGGGCCCGTTACTGTTGCCGGGCAGGAGAAGGCACCGGAGAGCAAGAGCCGGGAAAAGGTATCGGTTCCCGCCGTCTCAACCGATGCCGAAGTAAAACCGGCCCCTGAGGTGCATCGGTTTATTCTCAAGAACGGCCAGGTCTATGCCGATGAGGAGACCGTCCCCTATTCCGGTACGGCCAGGGTCACGCTGCCCGATGGAAGTATATATAACGGCCCCTTTAAAGACGGCCTCATGGAAGGGCGGGGAGAGCTGGAATATGCAGACGGCAGGAAATACACCGGAACCTTCCATCTCGGTAAACGGGAGGGGCAGGGTCTGTATACCTATCCCGATGGCTCCCGCTTTAAGGGAACCTTTAAAAACGGACTGTTTGACGGGAGCGGCGAGTATCGTTTCCGTGACGGCAGCGTTTATACAGGGGACTTTGCCGACGGTAGATTTTCCGGGCAGGGCAAACTGGTCTACAATGACGGCAAGGTCTACACCGGTTCATTCAAAAATGACCTGCCCGATGGCCATGGTACGCTTCGTTCACCGGATGGCTCCGTATATGAAGGCGGTTTTAAACGTGGACGCAGGAGTGGATCCGGTCGGTTGAGATCTGCCGACGGGCGAATGACAACGGGCGAGTTTAAAGATGATCAACTGGTTACCCCCTGAGCGTTTCTCAGTACGGCCGGAGCGGGAACAGGGTCTGTAATGGTCTCCGGCATTGCAATGATGGATGAAAGGTGGAAGAAATGCGCTGGCAATACAGAACGGTTATTTTTGAGTTTCAAAAGGACGGTCTGCTTGGTGATCGGTTTATCGACGATGAGGAGATGGAAAAAACCCTCAATGAGCAGGGGCGTGCCGGCTGGGAGCTGGTCAGTGCGACCATGGTTCAGGATGGTCTGCTGACCCTGTTTAAGCGGCCGGAGAGTTACCGCGGCCTTGACTCCGAGGTCGAGCAGGCGAGCCGGGCCGTGGATTTTGCCTCTGAAGCCGAGGCTGAAGGACAGGAAGCATTCAGTGCCGAAGATATCCGGCATCAGGAGCAGGAGCACATCAAAACCCTTGAACGGCAGCGACGGCAGGCCATGGAAGAGCAGGAGCGGTTCATGGTCGGAGATATTAAGATCAGTTGATCCCTCGTGCAGGTTGACGGACCACTGGTGCTGAAAAGGCACCTTCCCCGGAGTTGGGAGAATACCCTTGAGATGTTGTTTTTAGCCGATAAAACCCTTTTTTCCTGGATGTGCGATATCCGGCGCGCCCTGCACCGGGAACCGGAGCTTGCCTACAGGGAGAAACAGACCTCCGCCCTGATAGCACGGGAACTCGATACGCTCGGCATTCCCTTTCAACAGGGGCTTGGCGGCGGCACGGGTATTCGGGCCGAGATTACCGGTGGTAACGGGCATGGCCCCACGATTGCCCTGCGGGCGGACATGGATGGATTGCCCATAACCGAAGAAACCGGGCTGCCCTTTTCCTCCATCCGGCCCGGAATCATGCATGCCTGCGGTCATGACGGTCATGTGGCCATGCTGCTTGGCGCAGCGGCCCTGTTGAACGATATGGAGCTGCCCGGCAATGTGGTTCTGCTCTTCCAACCGGCTGAAGAATCAGGCAACGGTGCGGCTGCCATGATTGAGGACCATGTCCTGTCCGGGGTCGATATGATCTTTTCCGGTCATATCGACACCCATTATCCGGTGGGCGAGATAACCGTTGATGACGGCTTGATCTGCTCCTATACCGATCCTTTTACCATTTCCATCCACGGCAGCGGCGGGCATGCTGCCCGACCCCACGAAGCAATCGATTCGGTGGTGGTTGCCTCTAACCTGGTGATGAACATGCAGACCCTTATTTCCCGCCAGATCAATCCGGCCCATGCGGCGGTTGTGACCGTTGGACGTATGGAGGCCGGAACCGTGCACAATGTCATTGCCGAGCATGCCGTTCTCGAGGGGACCATCCGCAGTGCGCACCGGGAGACCAGGGAGCGGATACTCCAAGGGCTGGAGCGGGTGATTCAGGGCGCTGCCGACATGTGTAATGCGGAGATACGGATCAAGTTTTTTGACGGCCTGCCGGCTGTTGTCAATGATATGGAGTCAACGGCCATCGCCAGGGCAGCCGCAGTCGATGTGGTGGGCGATACGCGGGTTGTCTCTCAGGGACAGCCAAGCCTTGGCGGAGAGGATTTTTCTTTTTATCAGCAGCGGATTCCCGGCTGTATGGTTCGTTTCGGCGGCCGCAGGGAACAGGGCGTTGCCGGTCCAGCCCATTCCGCCCGCTTTGATTTTGATGAGGAGCTGTTCCGGTATGGGGCCTCCTGGCTGGCCCATGTTGCCCATCGGGCCTTGCACTCTCTGAAATAACCTTATGATTTTACCGGGCTGAAGTCATGAAAGAGATCATCTTTGCCAAGAGCAGGCCGTTCACTCTGGGGGTTGAACTGGAATTTCAGATTCTGGACCGACAAACCCTTGATCTTGTTCCCCGGGCTCCTGCCTTGCTGGCTGAAGCCCCTGCCGGTGTCCAGGACAAGGTTGCCCCTGAATTCATGCGCTCGATTCTCGAAATACAAACCGGTGTCTGCGGGTCTGTTGATGAGGTTGCAGATGATTTTAAAATTTCAGTACCCCTGCTTGAGAAGATCGCTGCCGAACATGGGAGCCTGCTCTTTTCCGCCAGCCTCCATCCCTTTGCCGAGCCGGACGATCAGTTGCTCAGCGTTGGTGAACGGTATCAGCGGATTATGGATGAGCTCCAGTATGTAGGGCGCCAGTTTATTTCACAGGGGATGCATGTCCATGTCGGCATTGAAGACAGGGATGCCGTCATCGGTGTCTGTGATGCCCTGCAGGTCTATCTGCCTATTCTGCTGGCGATCAGCTGTTCTTCTCCCTATTTCCGGGGTGAGGATACCGGGCTCTGTTCATATCGGACCAAACTGTTTGAGGCCTTGCCCCTGGCCGGTATTGCCGGTTACATCGGTTCCTGGCAGGGATATATTGATGAGATAAACCTGCTCCGGGAGGCCCGGGTGATTCGCGACATCAAGGATCTCTGGTGGGATGTCCGGCCAAGTCCGGGTTTTGGCACCGTGGAGATCCGGATTTGTGATATTCCGTCCAGGTTTGTCGAGGTCCTTGGCCTGACCAGTCTGATTCAGGCCCTGGTGGCCGCTCTTGTCGAGGGACTGGTGCAGCCGACCCGGGTCAGTCCCCAGATTTTGCGCTGTAACAAGTGGCAGGCCGCCCGCCATGGACTTGAGGGCCGGTTCAACGATGTTCTCGGCCTGCTGCCGACGACAACCCAGAGCCTGCGCGAGGCGGCCGGAGAACTGCTGGTTGTGCTCAGGCCCTTTTTTGATACCTTTGGCGGCCGGGGCCTTGATGCAGTTTGCAATCTGATGGATGATAAGATAAGTTCCGCCCGCCAGCGGGAGTTGATGAAGCAGCATGGTCGATTTGAAACCATGATAACCAAAATGCAGGAAACCTATTGGTATGAGTAAGTATACCCGATCCGTGGTCGCCACCGGGCATGAGTTGGTCAGCGGGGCTGCGGCTGAAATTTTACGCGCAGGAGGGAATGCCTTTGACGCGGTGGTTGCAGCCGGGTTTGCCGGCGCGGTCGCCGAACAGACCCTGACCAGCCTGGGCGGCGGAGCCTTTTTACTGGCCCGAACCGCTGGGGGCGGTCGCGGTCCGGAAGAAATTTTCTTTGATTTTTTTGTTGATACACCGGGACGTGGACTGGGGCATGAGGTCGAGCCCCATTTCTTTCCGGTAACTGTTGATTTCGGGGGTTCAAAACAGGATTTTAATATCGGTCTGGGCTCCATCGCCGTGCCCGGTATTCTCAAAGGGTTGCTCCATGTCCACCAGCGCCTGGGCCGAATGGATCTGGCCGATGTCCTGTTTCCGGCCATAACCCTGGCCAGGGGCCATGAACTCAACGAATTTCAGGCCGGTTTTCTTCATCTGCTGCACCCGATAATGACCATGACCGCGACCGGTCGCCGCCTGTATGAGCCCGGTGGGCGGTACATGCAGCCCCACGACACCCTGGTCAATGGCGATATGGCGGCTTTTCTTGAGCAGTTGGTCCATGATCGGGGAGAGAGCTTTTATCAAGGTGAGATTGCCCGGAAGATCGATCAGGACATGCGGGAAGGCGACGGGTTGCTGACCTATGAGGATCTTGCCGGATACCAGGTTATTGAACGAAAACCTCTGCGGGCATCATTTCGGGGCCGTACCCTGCTCACCGGTCCACCGCCTTCGCTGGGCGGATCCCTGATCGCCCTTTCCCTGGCCCTGCTCGAGGATATGGAGGTCCCGGCCTCCTGGGGCAGTCCCGAGCACCTGTTGCGGACGACCGGTCTCATGCAGGAGGTGGAGTTGCTTCGTGAACAGGGCGTCTGTACGCCGGAGGCACTGGCCGCCTATCTTGCCGAGGGCAAGATTCCAGAATCCACCCGGCGTATCCGCCTCTTTTCCAGGGGGACGACCCATATCAGCATAGCCGATCATCAGGGCAATGTGGCCTCAATGACCTGCTCCAACGGCGAGGGGTCGGGATACTTTGCCCCTGGGACCGGGGTCATGCTCAACAACATGATGGGTGAAGATGACCTCCATCCGGAAGGCTTTCACTCCGCCCCGGCCGGACAACGGGTGGGTTCCATGATGTCGCCGTCGTTGCTCCTGCACGGCGATGAGGTTGAGCTGGTGATCGGATCCGGGGGATCGAAAAGAATTCGTACGGCAATGA
>DRKH01000048.1 GCA_011051825.1 Desulfobulbus sp. | reverse complement strand
GGCTTCATAGAGCGGATACATCCGCTCAAGGCGGCTGCCTTTTTTGAAGTGTCGGCCGACGGCTTCGGAAATTTCGCTCAGTCGTTTCATATTTTTTGTACTGTATCCTACTTCGTATGGCGCAGAGCGCCGAAAGGTGGGCAACGTAAATCAGCCGTCGAGTTCAATGGAGGTCAGCACCTCACGCAGCGGGGTACCGAATTCATTCTTGCCCGGACAGACAAAACCGGCCAGGGCAAGGTCCTCTTCGATCAGTTCCAGGCAGCCGAGCTTTTTTGATTTTTCCGTATCCCCCACCGACAGGGCCTTGACCAGTGAGGTTGCAATGATGTCCAGCGGCATGACCTGATCATAGGTGCCGAGCGGATATATGGCCCTCCGCCCGCCCCACAATGCGGTGCTGAACGGGAAACCTTTTGTATTCTTTTCAAGGGCCGAGGTAAAAAGGGGCTTGATCGAGAACCGGTCCCGGCCCGGCCTGAGCCAGTTGAACAGGGCGCGGCCGTTGCTGTCCTCAAGGACCGAGACCTGGGTATGGTAGCGCCCGAGAAAGCTGTAACTGCCTGTTGATTCCCTGCCGTTAAGCACCGAGCCGGACAGGATCCGCAACTTTTTGTCTTCCCGAAGTTCCCGTTGACAGAGCTCCGTTAAAGAGGCCCCGATCCGGGTGGTGACCAGGGCCGGATTGACAACCTCGGCCCCGGCCAGGGCCACTGTCCGCTCCGTAAGCAGGTGTCCGGTCTTGGCCAGGTGGCCAAGGGCAATGACATCCTGATAGCCGATATGCCAGACCGTTTTTTTCTCATGGACCGGATCAATGAAATGAATATGGGTCGAGGGCAGACCGGCAGGGTGCGGGCCCTGAAATCTCCAGTAGATGGGGCCGTTCAACTCTTCGGCCGCCAGCAGCCGGTCCGCGCCGGTGCAGTAATGGATCGGGACGGATAGCAGCCGTTGCAGCATCTGCAGGCCCAGCCGGTATTCCTCGGGTGAACGGCCAATGATAACCTGCGGGTCCGCGGCCAGGGGGGCGCTGTCGATTGCGGTGACAAACAGTGAGGACGGGGTTGCGTCGACGGCCGGAATCTTGCCGTAGGGCCGGGTCCGAAAACAGGTCCACATCCCGGATTCAAGGAGCAGGGAACGGATTTTTTTCTCGTCCATATCCGCAACCGGATGGGTTGCCGGATCAAAAAAACAAACACTGTCATCCCCGGTCGGTTCGATGACAATCGATTCAAATTTTCGCCGTGGCCCCCGGTTGACGGCAATGACCGTGCCGCAGCCCGGAGCGGTAAAGTTGACCCCCTTGTTTTTTTTATCGGTAAAGAGGACCTGGCCGGTTTTGACCATATCCCCCTCTTTGACCAGCATGGTCGGTTTCATGCCGATATAATCGTCACCGATAAGGGCGATCCGGCTGACTGGATTTCCCGGTCGTATTTTTTGTTCAGGACGGCCGGAGACCGGGAGGTCCAGTCCTTTTTTAATTTGAATGGACTGCATACCGGATATCATGCAAAAAAACCCGTTGTTGCGGCGTGGTTGAGCTGTTTGTCGACCACATAGCCCTCGCAGCCGTCCATGGATTCAAGAAGGTCAAAACCGGCATCCCTGCCCATGACCATGACTGCGGTGGCCAGCCCGTCGGCCAGGGCGACATTGGGTGCGGTAATTGTACAGCTTGCCAGTTCCGGCGGGGAAAAGCCGCTTTTCGGGCTGATAATATGGTGGTTTTTCAGGTCCGGGGTAAAGGCCTGCAGGTAGTCGCCCGAGGTGGCGACCGCCTTGTCACTGACCTTGATGATTACCGGTTTACTTTTTGGTTGCGGTCGCGGCGGACGCAGTCCTATGCGCCAGGGAGAGTGGTTGTCCTTTTGTCCGCTGACCATCAGGTCTCCGCCGGCTTCGACGTAAACATTGGAAAACCCGTGATTTCTCAGGGAGGCAACACCCTGGTCAACGATGTAGCCCTTGGCAATCCCGTCCAGGGAAATCCCCATGCCTCTTTTTTTTAACCGCACCATGTCTTGACTGATCTGCAGATCGGTAAAATCAACCAGGCCTTTGGTGGCGGCCAGCTGGTGTTGATCGGGGTGGTCGTTGCGGCCGCGGATGGATTCATGCATCTGCAGGAGCGGAAGAATGGTCACGTCAAAAGCACCGGATGATTTTTTGTTGATATCCCGGGCCAGGGACAACACCTCGAGCAGATGCGTACTCGGGTCGGTCAATCTGCCGGTCCTGTTGAGTCGGGCCAGTTCACTGGTTTTGCTGTGCCTGCTGAGGTGGGATTCGAGCATCAGCATGGTCTCAACAGTTGTGTTGATCGCCTGTTCGCAGCTGTCCCGATCCGGACCGTATACGGTCAGATTCAAAACCGTTCCCATGATCGGCTGACTCCGGCGGGCCACCTGCAGCGGTTTGCCGCTGCCGGACAGGCCAAGCCTCCAGCCGACTGCAGTTACTCCTGCCACGGCAACAATCTGTATGAACCTGCGTCGTTTGAGATCTACGGGGGAATGTGCTTCGTGCTCCATGGTGAGGCCTGTGGTGGAAGTTCGGCGGTTATGGCGGGGACACGATGTCTTATTAATTATTAATATATAGGAAAGCTGTTCTTTATCAATATGAATTCCAATTAAAGGAGAAAAAAAAATTGGTAAATAACTATAAAGAGGTTTTTTGCAAGGGAACAACTTTTGCAGAACAGGAGGCAGAAGACAGCGACCGGAGGTAAGTGATCAGGGGCACCGTCCATAGCCGTCAAGCTAACATAAATTATCTATAATATCAGGGGGTAAGAATGCCGTAGGAGCCCGCCCCGCGGGCGATAATTATGCGTCATATTGATGTTTCTGCCAACAATCGCCCGCAGGGGCGGGCTCCTACGTGACACAACCTGCTGATATGTTACTGGATTCGCCTTAGCTTGACAGCTATGCACTGAATCCGACTTGCTCTAAGTGGATACCCCATTTTCTTTTATTCACTATGGATTCCAGCACTACATACCTGGTTGCGGCCATTGTTTTTTGCCTCATAAAGGGCCTGGTCGGCGGCGGCAACTAATGTCTCCGGCTGGGAGCCCCGTTCGGGGACAGCGGTAGCCACCCCGACGCTGATTGTCAGATGATCGGCAATTTTGGAACTTTTATGGGGAATGT
>DRKH01000047.1 GCA_011051825.1 Desulfobulbus sp. | reverse complement strand
CCGAGCGGTAAAGAGCTTGAGCAGTTCGTCAACCGGTTGGGAACCAACCTGGAACAGCTGCTGGCCACCGGCCGGAAAGAAGAAGCCACCCAGACCCTGAAAAGTGCATTACTCGAAATCAGCCATACCTTTTCTGAAAATACAAAAATTCAACCCCAGGCCGATCAGCTGACCGCCACCATTGAGCTCTATCAAATGTTGCAAATCCGGCTGGCCGGTGAAACGGTTTTTTTCCTGCCTCTTCCCCTTTCCTTTGTCAACCAGGGGTACCTGCTGGTTGAACCGGACAAGGACAACGAACAAGAACAGCAACCGGGAGCAGAAGGCGAAAACAACAAATATTCCCTGCACTTGAACCTCGAAGGACTGGGCAACCTCAAGGTTGAGCTCCAGCAGCATGCCGGCGGCACACGCCTTCGTTTTTTTGCCGAAGACAGTGAAAAGGCAAGGTTCCTTTCAGAAAACCGGGACGATCTGCAGCAGTGGCTGACCGCCACCACCTTGGAATCGGTCCAGTTTCTCACCGGGGCCGAAGATCCGACCAGACAGCTGCTGGCCCGGATGACCCACGGCCCGGCAAGCCTGCTCAACACCAGGGCCTGATCATGGAAAAACCGAAAAAATCCCTGAAAGCCGTGGCCCTGAGCTATGATGAGAAAAAAGCGGCCGCACCTCAGGTTCTGGCCAGCGGCTCGGGTCTGGTCGCCGAGACCATCATCGAAAGGGCAAAGGAGGCCGGAATTCACATACAGGAAAACCCTGATCTGGTTGAGCTGCTGGCCAAGGTCCCGATCGGCGAACAGATTCCACCCGAGCTTTACCAGACCATTGCCGAAGTCCTGGCCTTTGTGTACTCGGTTAACGATCGCTTTAAGCAAAAGCTTGAACAAAAATAACAACCAATTTCTTTTATTTTTCTCATGTCGCTCACGCCACCAATAGATACGTCCATCATCAGCCGGCAACAGCTCCTCTCCTGTTCCCGGGGTGAGATCCCCTGCGACCTGGTCCTGAAAAACGGTCAGGTCGTCAATACCTTCACCGGTGAAGTCCTTGAGCAGGATGTGGGGATATTCCAGGGCCTGGTTGCCGGTATCGGCCAATACAGCGGTCACCATGAGGTCGATGTCAAGGGTCGATACATCTGCCCCGGCTTTATCGAAGGGCACATTCATATTGAAAGCTCAATGCTCAGCCCGCTCCAGTTCGCCCGGGCGGTTGTCCCCAGAGGGACCACCGCCGTGGTCTGCGATCCCCATGAAATAGCAAATGTCCTCGGCGTACGGGGTGTTTCTTTTATGCTGGAATTCAGCAAGGATCTTCCCCTTGATATTTTTTCCATGATTCCATCCTGCGTACCGGCAACGGACATGGAGACCAGCGGCGCCACCCTTGCCCCCAACGATATCGATATGCTGCTTGCCCGGCCGGGAGTGCCCGGCCTGGCCGAAATGATGAATTTTCCCGGCGCAATCGGCGGAGATCCTGAAGTACTGGCAAAGATCCGGACAGCCCTGGACCGGAACCAGCCTGTTGACGGTCATGCCCCGGGTGTCTCCGGCAAACAGCTTCAGGCCTACTGTGCCTGCGGTATCAGCTCGGACCATGAATGTACAACCCTGGAAGAAGCCCGGGAAAAACTGCGGGCCGGGATGTATATTTTTATCCGCGAAGGATCCACCGCAAAAAACCTGGAAGCACTGCTGCCCCTGATTACTCCGGAGACGGCACAATGGTTTCTCCTGGTCAGTGACGACCGTCACCCCGACGACCTCCTGGCCCAGGGGCACCTGGACCATATTCTGCGGCGGGTGGTCGCCCTCGGCCTTGACCCGATAACCGCTCTCAAACTGGTTACCATAAATCCGGCGATCCGCTTTGGCCTCAAGATGCGGGGCGCTCTTGCTCCGGGTTATCTTGCCGACGCAGTTATTGTTGATGATCTCAGTTCCTTTACCGTCCATCAGGTATATAAAGAAGGTCGGCTCGTTGCCCACGACGCGGAAGAGGTCGAAAAACACTTCTGTCCTGCGGCCGAAACAGACCATGTCCTGCCGGTCGATTCGATACATATAGACTGGACTGCGGTCGACTTCCGCATTCCGGCACAGCCGGGCAAAGTCAGGGTCATTGAATGCGTTGAGGGGCAGATCATTACCGGGCTGACAGAACTGGAGCCGACGATTTCAAGAGATGAAGCCGTGGCCGATCCGGCCCGTGATTTGTTAAAAATCGCTGTTATTGAGCGGCACCGGGCAAGCGGCAACATGACCAATGGCTTTGTCCGGGGGTTCGGCCTTCGGGAAGGGGCCATGGCTTCCACAGTTGCCCACGATTCACACAACCTTATTGTTGTCGGCACCAGCGATGCGCTGATGCTTGCAGCCAGCCGCCTGGTTGCAGACAGTGGCGGCGGAATTGCACTCCTGAATCACGAAAAAAGTATTATCCTCCCACTTCCGATTGCAGGTCTGATGTCCATGGAATCCCTTCAGGAGGTGAGCGGAATACTCTTCCGGCTTAAGCAATTTGCAGAGGAGATGAAAATCAAAATAGACAATCCCTTCATGCTGCTGAGCTTCCTCGCGCTGCCGGTTATCCCGACCTTGAAAATCACCGATAAAGGCCTTGTTGACGTCCTTGCATTCCAGACCGTTCCCCTCCGGGTTGAGTAGCTGTCGTGTAACTGGTCTCAGAATTTGTAACCATGCAATTGCACCTGCCGGCCAACCACTTGATATGGTAGCAGAACAAGACAACACGAGGACACAGTTCCACCCGCACTGTTCACCTGCAGGGATATGTCTTCCCGGCAAAAAACTGCCCTTCCAAAAAACGATCTGAATATTTTCATTTTTTTATAAAATCCCTTCATATAATAATTTTTCTGTCGTATACTTCGGATAATCAAGTAACATATTTAAACAAACTCATGTTTAATCAACCATAGGAATACGGATGAGGTACTGCAATGAACTACGGTGTAGTTAGCCAGGAACAACTTGAAAAAATAGACGAAATCCTAACCGAAAAGCTTATTAATATCGGTGTGGACTGTGTCATCATTATTGATATGGCAGGTAATATCATTACTGCAAAAGACAATGGAACATCAAAATACGACGTCTATTCATTTGCCGCGCTTGCCGCCGGAAACTTCGCTACAGTTGACGCCATGGCAAAACTTGTCGGTGAACAGGAATTTTCTCTGCTCTTTCACAAGGGAACCGATTGTAATATTCATTTTTCCAAAATCGATGATGAACTGCTCCTGATCTCCATGTTCGGTAAGGATATCTCTCTTGGATTTCTCCGTCTTAACGTTGTTGAAACCATTGAGCAGATAAAAAAACTCTGGGCCCGTGACTGACGGATCTTGCTCTTTCCCTGGCTTGCACAGCCCATTGAAGGCAGGACCGAAGGATAAACGACGCTAAGAACCAAAGCAGCTGGAGAAGACCTTGAGTTTCATAAATCTCAGAGAAAAAATAGTTCAAATCAAAATTGTCTACTACGGCCCGGGCCGTGGGGGCAAAACCACCAATCTCGAATACATCAACCGAAAGTTCAGCAAGCAGATTCAATCGGAAATGGTCAGCCTGAAAACCCATGGTGACCGAACCCTGTTCTTTGATTTTCTTCCTTTCGACATGGGAAAGATCAAGGGATATGAAATGAAAATCCAACTCTACACCGTCCCGGGTCAGGTCAAATACAATGCAACCAGAAAGCTGGTCTTAAAAGGTGTCGACGGCCTTGTATTTGTAGCGGATGCCCAGGAACAGATGCGGGAAAAAAATATACGTTCGCTGAACCAGCTGCACGAAAATCTGCAGAGCTATAAGGAATCTATCTTCAAAATCCCCCTGGTGCTTCAGTACAATAAAGTTGACCTTCGCAATCAGGGAATACCAATTTTACCAACAAGCGTTCTGAATAAAGACATGAATTCAAAACTCAAGGTACCGGCCTTTGAAGCCAGCGCCTTGACTGGATATAATGTCCCGGAAACATTAAAAAAGATTATATCTTCAACCGTAGTATCCATTCAGAAAAAACTTCTCTGAAAGGGAAGAGGCATTGAAAAATCCGCTGGTCTGCATAACTCCGGGCAACAGCAAGAAAAAAGCTTTTTTCAAGGTGGCCGTAAGTGACTGAAGAACTCAGCCGTGAGCAGGATATGAATACTCCACAGGACAACACACCAAGTGAACATGAAGAGGTAGAAGACCTCACACTGTTTGCCGACGAATCATTTGACACCGACGATGTCGATCTCTTTGAATTTACCGGCGAAGATGATTCTCCACTCACCCGTCTGAAATCAATCATCCTCTCCCTTGACTGGGAAATCAGTGACGATATCCTCCAGGAACTCACCGACGAAATCGGGAACCTGCAGCAGATGTGGCAGGGTGATAAAGTCGCCAAAGTATACCTGCAGGGACTGGATAAAATCGGCAGTTATCTCAGAAGTGAAGGTGCCTATGCGCATCCCAATGCCATAAAATTACTGCTGACCTTTTTTTATAATTTTGAAAAAATCATCTCATCGCAAGCTATTACCGGGGACACTATTTCCTCTCTGCTCAAAGCCGACGTTCGCAAGTTTAAAATTCTTCAGTACCAGATAAACCAGCACAAAGGAGCTCCGAAAACAGTCACCGAAGGGACAGTTGACGCCGGTCAGACTGAAACGGGAGCACAGGAAGAAGCACCGGCTGCGCCGCTTAAGGAATGCGACAACCCCTTGACCTGCCTGAAAGCAACTATTCTCGGGCTGGAATGGGAGGTGACCGATAATGGACTTGACCAGTTCAACAACCAGATAGCCGAAGTTCGTGAACAGCTGCTGGAGAACAAATCAGCCCAGATATTAGTCCAGGGGCTCCAGGCACTTGGCGGCTATATCACCGACGAACGGGCAAATGCCCACCCCGAGGCGTTCGGGCTGCTCCATTCGTTCTATGACGGCCTTGAACTGTTACTTGAGGATGAGGGGATCGACCAGGAAGAACAGCAGAACATTCTCATTGACAGGGTCAACCGCCTGAACAGTCTCAAATCCGTCATTGCCGCCACGGCTGCCGAGCGGGCCGGGCATAATATTGCCGACGAGATCATAGACGAAGTAATGGCTCCGACAGAGGAGGAGGAAAAGGAATCCGAAACCGGCGAGGAACTGTTGTTTGAGGATACGGCCGAAGATCTTGACTTCGGCGAAGATCTTGACTTTGAGCTTTCAGAAGAAGAGCAACCTGCTCAGAAAGAGCCTGCTGTTGAAACCGTCGCCCGTGCTGCCATGGAAACAGCGGATACCGCCTACCCGGATGACGTCCTGGACCCCAGTGCAATTCAACCGGTCGAGGATAAGGTAGCCGATGATTTTATTGAAGAAGAATTGAGTAT
>DRKH01000046.1 GCA_011051825.1 Desulfobulbus sp. | reverse complement strand
GCTTAACAATATCGATGCAATCAGGGCCGGTGCAGGCAACAACACCATCACCGGAACCGACAGCAATGACACCATCATCGGCGGCCGCGGCAATGATACCCTAAACGGCGGCCAGGGTGACGACACTTTTAAGGTTGCCGGAAATACAGATGGCTATGACAATGTTCATGGTGGCGACGGCACCGATACCATCCAGGGATCAGATGGCGATGATGTCATCGGCCTGAACACCTTTGGCGTCGATAACAGCGTTGAAACTATCGACGGCGGCCAGGGTGCAAACGTCATCCAGGGCTCAACCTATGCTGATCTTGATTTCTCACAGACCGAACTTAACAATATCGATGCAATCAGGGCAGGAAACGGCAACAATACCGTCACCGGAACCGATGCAAATGACACCATCATCGGCGGCCGGGGCAACGATACCCTAAACGGCGGCCAGGGTGACGACACTTTTAAGGTTGCCGGAAATACAGATGGCTATGACAATGTCCACGGTGGCGACGGCGTAGATACCATCCAGGGATCGGATGGCGATGATGTCATCGGCCTGAACACCTTTAACACCGATAACAGCGTTGAAACTATCGACGGCGGCCAGGGTGCAAATGTCATCCAGGGCTCAACCTACGCCGATCTTGATTTCTCACAGACCGAACTCAACAATATCGATGAGATCAGGGCCGGAGCAGGCAACAACGCTGTCACCGGCAGTGATACTGACGATACAATATTTAGTGGCGCAGGAAATGACACCATTGATGGTGGTGCCGGAGATGATACCATTGACGGCGGCACGGGAACGGATACGGTAGTTTTCAGCGGAAACATTGCTGACTATAAGATTGTTCAAGCTTCAAACAACAGTTTTACTCTCCATGATACTATTGATGGACGGGATGGAACCGATACTGTTTCTGATGTTGAACACTTCAGTTTTGCAGACGGTACGCTTGCCGCCGAAGACCTCCCCCTGTCAGCCTCACTGATTGACGGAGCTGTTGAAGGGGTTGAATATCAGACCTCCTCCGGGATCCATGGTTTTACCGACGAAAATGGCGACTTTACCTTTAAGAGCGGTGATGACGTCACCTTTACCGTCGGCGGTGTGACACTTGGCACAGCCACAGCAGAAGATGTTGCCGGCGGCCAGACCTTTCTCCAGGATATTGCCGATGTTGACCGAACCGATCTCAATGATGAGTATACGGAAAATCTGGCAACCTTCCTGCAGTCACTGGACCAAAACGGTAACGCCTACGACGGCATTGTTATCACCGATGAAATCAGAAATGCCCTGACAGATGTCCAGATTGACCTGCAGACCGCATCCGAAGAAGAGGTTCAACAGGTCGTTGAACAGGTCGGCAAGGTCTATGTCGACGAAGACGCAGCCATGGAACATGTTGAGGACATGCTGGTCGCTCACACCGATCTTGACCATGATGCATTTCAAGATCATAGAGCTGATGATTTAAATGACAGTCTTTCCGCCGGGAATGACCACGACAGTGCTTTTTCCTCTCTGCCTGACGATATCGGCCATTTGTCAACGGAGCACAATCCGGACGGTTCGGCAATAGAGCTTGGAGTACCTTCAATTCAATTTGATACTCCTGTCGACATGCAGTCGGGAGATGAGGCATATAGCGGGATATCCCAGGATCTGCCGACAGGGACCGGGGTGGACAGCCCGGGCGACATGGATCCTCACCCTGAGACAGTTGGAGCGGATCACACCTCCGCCGATTCCGGCATCCATGATGCCTTGGGAATGACACCTGCAGACGGCCTGCTTTCCGACGAATTACCCTCGGCAGCTCTGCACTCGGATAATGCAGAGGCCAACCCGTCGATTCCCCGGGAGTCATCTGTGGACGGGGACGTTACAGCGGAAGCCCATGGATCTTCGTTGGACGGGATGGCGTCCCATCAACCAACCAATGAAACTGTTCAGAATGAGGCCTCGGTTGCAGATGATCCATCCTCCCTGCATCACTCTTCAGATATCGAATCCACGCACACAGGATCTGTTGATGCCATTGGTGGCGAACAGCATGGGATCAATCCAATTGACGGTCCGGAGATGGCTACGCAACAACTCGGTTCAGAGGCCGGAGATGACATTTCCATGGTCGGCGAAACACCGAGCATCACATTGGCTGACGCCGGCGACGCCATTGACGTAACGGTGAACGGTGATGACGGAAACAATCTTGACGCGTTTGATGTCTCTGCGGGCAGTGGCGCTGATTATAGCAGCCCCAATGAGAGTATTGATCAATTCATGGTCAGCGATGTCGATCCGGGCATGGATGAAATCCCTCCCATGGACGGCCTTGACGTGATACCTGACGAAGGAGTCATGCCGGCCCCGGAAGAAGCCGGCCTGGGAGTTGATGATGCCGTCATCCCGGAAGACATCCAGGACCCTGCTCCTGTTCAGCATGAGGTTATTTCAGCCTGAAACAAATCTGGCTGATCTCTGGAAGACAACCAAAAATATGGTTTCCCCGTGACAATTAAATATTTTTCGCATAATATGGTGTAATTAGGAGAAGATGACGGCATGGGCCGAGGATTACTCCGGTTTTCCCCCGAAACAGGCCGCTTAGGAACAGAGATTAAATACCGTGGACAATATCGTGCTCAGCTTTAGGTCAGGTTTGATCGATCTGATTGAACGTACCTGATCACAGCTATATAACTACGTGTTTTCATATACCTTGAAGATGTAAGCCGTTACAGGTGCCCCGAATTTGCGCAGGCGCGCATGGCAGCAGGTAAGCGAGCTTGCGAGACTCCGGGTAAGCGAGCCTGCGAGACTCCGATAGCCCCTCTATGCGGGCATGCGTGACCGCGTGAAGGCGGGGTGCCTGTGACTGCTTACGATTGAACAGGTAAGCGCAGACTCTGAAACCGCAGACGTAGCAGGGCTACGATGAGGATTTCGTGATTGAAGAGCGGTCAAAGATGGCCTGAAGATGAGATGCGAGAGGTTCTGGTTATTTAATTTCTATTCCTTATGGAGAATAAACCCGATACGCACAGTACAGGATTCAGGCTGAACAATATTCTTATGTATAGTTTTCGGCATTCCCCGCCATACAGCCTGCTGTTTCTCTCTTTTCTCTCTGCATTGCTCTTTATCGGCAGTCCGGCCCTTTCCGAAGAGAATCCACTTCTCCTGCTGTATGCGCAAAATGCACCTGTTGCCCCGGCAGTAAATGCTCCCGCCCAAAATAACCGCACCTTAACGGCAAAGCATACTCCGGAAAAATTCGTCCAGGACTTCACAGCCGCATCCGACAGCGCAGTCAAAACAGAAGAAATTTTATCCATATACAGTGATCTCTTTCAGATAACCTACAATGCGGCTCCCGACATTCGCATTGCCAGGGCCCGAAAAAAACAAAAAAGTGCCGAGCGCTACACTGCCTGGGCAAAACGGCTGGCACCGGCCGTCGATGCACGGTTGTCGCAGGTGCATGAATTCAACATGGACTCAGACCCTGGAGTAACAGGCAGCAATCCCAAAACAGCTCCATCGTCTCGATATACGGATGGGGAGGATTATCAGGACTGGGGACTTCGTCTTGACCTGCCGATCTATCGACGTCCGGAATCACTCCGGATCGATATTGCCGGGGCCGAAGAAGATCTGGCCGAAAACAACCTCATCATCAAAACCCAGGAACTTGACCTGCGCCTGCGTGAACTGCTCAGTAATTATCTCACCGCTTCCTACCGGTTACTCAACCTCCGGAACTCCGTCAGGCTGTATAATGAGCATGTTGACAAGATATACCGGGGATATGAATTACGCGATCAGACAAGGCTGCAGTTGCTGCGGGCCCAGGCAAACCTCAAGGAACTCGAAGCCCGTCGAGACCTGGACGAACAACGCCGGGATGCTGTCTTTCGTGAGCTCCTCGACTATACGGGGCTGCAGGCGGACCACCAGATCTTCCTTCGTCTGCGCACGCTGTTGACGGATGAAGTTTCTTCCGCGGGCTGCATCAACTCTCTTGCCGATCTGGAGCGGAGTTATCCAAGAATTCAGCATTTTGTTGAATCGGCAAAGGATGTCGACCTGCGACAATATTTTCTTGAACACAGCCTGCTCTATCAAAAAATACGCCTTGAACGAAATCTTGCCGACAACCGGGCACTGACGTATACCCAAAATGAGTGGCCCGGCCTGAGTGTCCGCGGACTGTATGATCGCCGTGAGGATACCGAGTTCAGTCAACTTGACGGTGAAGGCTCCCTGGCACTGGTCTTCTCCATACCCCTCTTTACCGGAGGAACCATTTTCAGCAACACAAAAACTAGAGCCATGGCACAGCAGGTTGCCGATGTCACGCAGTTTGCCGACCTTCGGGCAACGGTCCACGCCCTGGAAAACAACCGTAAGCTCATTGACAGTCTGGACAAAGTTTATACAACCCAGCAGATTCACCTGAAGCAGCAACGCGAAATCGTCGTCCTTTCCCTGAAGTCCTATGCCATTAAGCAGACATCCATGCAGGACCTCCTCACCTCGCAGAACCGGCTGATTGATGCAAAAAACGCCCTGATGGAAACCACGAACAAACTGGGGACGCTCTATCGGCAATTTGCCTGGCAGCTCGGCACCCCCTACCCTGTTCCCAAAGTTCCTGTTCCCAAAGTCGACCTGTCGTCTATGGACAATTGAGCATCGGTCCGTCATTGACAAGAAAACCTGATTACGTGCAAAGCCCGGCTTTTCCGGAATTCGGGAGAATATCGCGTGTTCAGCCCCACCGGATAGCCCATGAATTCATCATAAATTCGTCGGGCTCATAACGCTCTTTTTTATTGAGCGATGCTCTTCCTTGATTGAAGAAAATAAGAAACAAAAAAGCCTTCCCCCGGCCAATGGCCGGGGGAAGGCTTTTCCTTGAAGCAGGAGGTCCGGGAGCGATCAGGCGGCATTCCACTTCATGTGGGCAACCTTGCGTGGTTTCTCGGTTTCGATTTTTCTGGGAACAAGACCGT
>DRKH01000045.1 GCA_011051825.1 Desulfobulbus sp. | reverse complement strand
TCCCCAATGTGCTGGTGGAGAGTCTGGCCATGGGGCTGCCGGCGGTGGGGACAACGGTCTCCGCTCTGCCTGAGATCCTCCATGATGGTCGGACCGGCCTGCTGGTTGCCCCGGAAGATCCCGGAGCCATGGCTGCCGCCATACTCCGGTTGCTCAGTGACGGCGAGCTGCGAGCCAGGATTATGCGCCAGGGGCAACAGCTGGTACAGGAAGATTTTGATAACCGGCGGCTGATCAAGCGGCTGGCGGAAATTTATTGTACCGGGATCCCGGCTCTTGAGTGCAGCGGTACACCCGTGGCCTCTGACCCCTGAAACCAGACCCCTGAAACCTGAAAATGCGGATAGCCTTTTACGCCCCGTTCAAGCCGCTGACTCATCCACGGCCATCCGGTGACCAGACCATCGGCCGGAGCCTGTTTGCCTGGCTGCAGGAACAGGGACACCAGGTCCGGGAAGTCAGTCGACTCAGAACCCGGTGGATATATCACTACCCCCTGCAGATGGCCGCTTCCGGTCTTGAGCAGCGGCGGGTGTTGGCGCAGTTACAAAAAGACCCGGTGGACTGCTGGTTTACCCATCACTGTTATTACAAGGCCCCTGATCTGCTGGGCCCGTTTATCCAGACAAATCTGCAGATCCCCTATGTCCTTTTTCAACCCAGTTATGCCACCAAGTACCGCAGGAAACGGGCAACCGCTCCGGGATTTTACCTCAACCGGCGGGCGCTGCTGGCCGCTGATTGCTGTTTGACCAATCGGCGCCAGGATATGGATGATCTTAGGCGAATAGTTGATCGGGAAAAGATTTTATTTATCCCACCCGCCATCTCTCTGGACACCTTTAGTCGAGATGAACAGGCCCGGGTTCGTCTGCGGGCCAGGTGGCGGGCCGGTGAGCGAACGGTTGTCTTGAGTGCGGCCATGTTCAGGGACGATGTCAAAAGCGAGGGCCTTGCCCGGGTGCTGGAGAGCTGCATCCGCCTGCAGGCACGGGGCGAACAGTTTTTGCTGGTGATTGCAGGTGATGGCTGCAAACGTGACTGGCTGGAACAGCTGGCCCGCCGGTTGCCGGAAGATTCGGTCCGTTTTGTCGGCCGGTTGCAGGGCCGGGAGATGCGCGATTTTTATTGCGCCGGAGACGTTTTTGTCTTCCCCGGTATTAACGAATCCCTTGGCATGGTGTATCTTGAAGCCCAGGCCTGCGGGCTGCCGGTGGTTGCCTATGCCAATGGCGGCATTGACGGCGTTGTTGAACAGGGCAAAACAGGATTTTTGACCAAACTTGATGATGAAGCGGCCTTTGATGCCGCAATCCTGCGGTTGTTGCAGGATAAACCATTACGGCAGCAGATGGGCAGGGCCGCAGAATTCTCGGTGCGAAAAAATCATGACCTGCAGAAAAACTATCAGCAGATTGACCGGATTATTGAGGATCTGGTCCGAGTAAAATAGGCCTGAAATTGTAACCGTTCACCGGGATATCATGCCCCTGGCATTACATCCAAATTGTAAACGTTTACCTGAAATTAACAGGAAAAATTAACAGGAGAGATTAACAGGAGAGCTGTACACGGTGAACTCGAAACCCGAAACCCGGAACCCGAAACTTAAAACCCGTTTCGGCCTGATCCGTCATGGCCAAACCCTGTGGAATGCGGAAAAGCGCATCCAGGGCCAGGCTAACAGTCCGCTTTCCGAACAGGGCCGGAGAATGGCCCGGGCCTGGGGTAAACAGCTTGCGGGAATGGGCTGGCAGCGTATCCTGATGAGTGACCTGGGCCGGGTCCAGGAGACCGGACAGCTGGTCAATGCAACTCTGCGGCTGCCGATGTATAATGATTCACGTCTGCGCGAACAGGACTGGGGCCAGTGGAGCGGCTGGACCTTTCCGGAACTCTTTGCCCGCCGGCGGCAGGAAGTTCGACAACAGGAAGAATCAGGCTGGGCGTTTCGGCCGCCGGGCGGGGAATCCAGGGTCGAGGTCCTGGCCCGGGGCAGAGAGGCGCTGCTGGCGGCCCACCACCGCTGGCCCGGCGAGAATATTCTGGTTGTCTGTCACGAGGGAATCATAAAATGTCTGCTCTACAGTTTGTCGAAGCGAAAATTTCTTCCCTCGGAACCCAAACTTATCAAGGGCTATCAACTCCATCTGCTGCGGGCCAAAGGAGATCAATTATTGCTGGAGCAGGCCAACGCCTTGGCCCTCAGGACGGACGGGCCCTCCTGACATGAAGAAAAAGAAAAAAATCCTTGTCTACTGCCAACATGTGCTGGGCATCGGCCACCTGGCCCGAGTGGCTGCAATGGTAAAAAAACTGCAGACCTTTGAGGTCACCCTTGTCCTGGGCGGCCCCCGGACCCAGATCGTCTTTCCGGCTGGAGTCGATATTGTCCAGCTGCCCGGCCTGCAGATGGATGCCGAGTTTTCCGGCCTGCAGCCGGTGGATTCAGGGGCTTCTCTAACTGCAATCAAAGCGCAGCGACGGGAACGTCTTCTCCATCTGGTCGAATTGTTGCAGCCGGATATTGTTTTAATTGAGCTCTTTCCCTTTGGCCGCTGTGGTTTTCGTTTTGAGCTTGACCCCCTGCTGGATTATGTGAAGACGCATCTGCCTGCCTGTCGCGTGGTGTGCAGCGTCCGGGATATTCTGGTTGAACGGGAGAATAAGAAAAAATTTGAGCAGCGGGCGGTAGAGCGGTTGAACGGTTTTTTTGATCTGCTGCTTGTTCATGCCGACCCGAAGATCATCACCTTTGATCAGACATTTTCCCGGATGGAGAATATAAAAATTCCGATCCGGTACACCGGGTATATAGTGGAAAAGAGCTCGCGCAAGGGCGGTTTGCGGCTGCGCGGATTGCTCGGGTCTGGCCGGGATGAACAACTTGTGGTCGTCAGTGCCGGCAGCGGCAGTGTCGGGTACCGGCTGTTGGAATCCGCTCTGGCGGCCCACGCGGCCCTGGTCCGAAAACAGGGGAAAAAACTGCGGCTGCAGCTTTTTTCCGGCCCCTATCTAAGCAAAGAGCATTTTGCCCGTCTGCTGGATCTGGCCGGGCCCGGTGGGGTGGTTGAACGTTTTTCCAATCGTTTTTCCGACTGGCTGGCAGCGGCGGATCTTTCCCTCTCCATGGGCGGGTACAATACCACCATGAACGTGGTTGCGGCCGGCTGCCCGGCCCTGATTTTTCCCTTTTCCCAGAACCGGGAACAGCGTCTGCGGGCCGAGCAGTTGTCTGCCCATGTCCCGCTGGAGATCCTGGAGCAATGGGATCTGCGCCCTGAACGATTGGCCGAGAAAATGGACGAAATGTTGAAGCAGAAAAAATATGCGCCGGAAATTGCCCTGAATGGGGCCGAAGAGACGGCTGCCCTGTTGGGTCAGGAGGCCGGCCTTGCCGGATAAGGTCTCGGCGTTATATCACCAGCCCCTGCCGGAGGAGCTGTTTGTCCGGCTCGGGCAGGCGCTGGCCGGGAAACGAGTGCAGGTGTTTTTCCGAGCCGATGATATCGGGAAAATGGACGAGGAATTCATCCGGATGATGGAGCTGTTTGGCCGCTATGCCATGCCGCTCTGTCTGGCGGTGGTTCCGGAATGGATGAGCAGAGAGCGCTGGCAGGCCATGGACCGGTTTTCCACAGCTGATCCGCTCTGGTGCTGGCACCAGCACGGTTACGCTCACCTTAACTATCAGTCCCAGGGGAAGAAAAACGAATTTGGCGACGTGCGGCCTGCAGAGGCGGTGCGCCGGGACCTGGAGCGTGGCCGGGAACATCTTGCAGCGATTTTGGGCAAGGCATTCTGCCCTGTGTTCACGCCGCCCTGGAACCGGTGCAGCTCTGTGACCCTGCAGCTGCTCCAGGAACTTGGATTTAAGGCGGTCTCCCGTTCACGCGGCGTCCAGCCGCAGGCTGAGCTGCCTGATCTCTATGTCAACGTTGACCTGCATACCGGCAAAGAAGCCAATCCTGCAGCGGCTACGGAACGGTTGGTGAGTGACTGGGACCAGGGGATAGCGCAGGGACGCCTGGGTATCATGCTCCATCACCAGCGGATGAATGAGCGCTCCTTTGCCTTTCTGGAGAAACTGTTTCAGATACTCCAGTCCCGGGAAGGGGTCGTTTTCTGCACCTTTCGTGAGCTCCTGTAAACGCAGGCAGAAGCAACATCCTTCCGGAAACTGCCTATACGGTAAGATCCGGAATTTGAAAGCTTATTGACTCCTCCTCGCCGTCCATTTCCGTCACTGTTCCGCCCGATACTTCCTGCAGCCATTCCGTGACCTCGGTAACCAGGTGTTCCGGAGCTGAGGCCCCGGCACTGACCCCGATAGTCGTGACCCCGGTCAGCCAGTCGCGGTCGATTTCGGAGGCCTGATCGATCAGGTAGGCCGGAGTACCGCAGAGGGCTGCGGCTTCACGGAGCCGGTTGGAGTTGGACGAGTTTTTTGAGCCGACCACCAGCACCAGATCGACCAGGGCTGCAAGCTTGCGCATGGCCATCTGTCGGTTGGTGGTGGCATAACAGATATCGGTGCGCTTGGGCTCATTGATTTCCGGAAAACGGACTCGGATGGCATCGAGCATTTCCTGGGTGTCATCGAGGCTGAGCGTGGTCTGGGTGACATAGCCCACCCTGGCCGGGTCGGCCACCTCGAGCTCGGCAACCTCCCGGCCGGTTGAGACCACGTGCACGGAACCGGCCGCATGACCGCAGGTTCCCTCTACCTCGGGATGTCCCTTGTGGCCGATTACCAGCACATCATAACCGATTTTATTGAGCCGGGTTACCCGGCGGTGGACCTTGGTGACCAGGGGGCAGGTGGCATCAATGGTTTTCAGGCCAAGCTTGCGGGCCCGTTCTCCCACGGCCAGGGCAACCCCGTGGGCACTGAAGATGGTTACCGAACCGGTGGGGATTTCTTCAAGCTCTTCGACAAAGACCGCGCCTCCGGCGGCAAGTTCACGAATAACATGGGTGTTGTGGACAATTTCGTGGAGGACGTAAATGGGGCCTTCATAGCGTTCAAGGGCCTGTTTGACAATGGTTATGGCCCGGTTGACTCCGGCGCAGAAGCCACGGGGCTTGGCAAGGATGATTTTCATTTTTTTTAAAAAGGTCATCGGGGAAACGGTCGGAAAACCAGCCCCCGGCAAATAAAATAATGATAGCTATTTCACGGTAATTTTGATATTTTTTTCAGCCAGTTTACAGCAACGTCTTTTCTAATCGGTTTCTACGCTGTGCAAGGGGGCTTCCCATGTTTTTTTCCAGATTCTTTTCTACCATATTCTTCTGTTGTTGTCTTGTCTTCCTGTGGACGACTCTAGCACAGGCCAGGCCGAGAACCTCGGTGAAAACCGTTCAGATC
>DRKH01000044.1 GCA_011051825.1 Desulfobulbus sp. | reverse complement strand
TGGGCCGTCCGAACAAACTCATATGATCCATACTGAGCAACTCCTCAACTCCTCTCCTCCCGGGTTATGATGTTTTTTCGCCCACACCATAACAGCGGGACAATTCTGTGCTCGGGGTAGTCATTTTTCGGTTGGCACTCCACCCTGGCACTGAATCAGGACGCACCGCATTCAGGCAATCATACCGGGAATACACAAAATGGCAGATTAGTTACAACGCGTCAACCGGTCACCCGAAATCCGTCAGCTAAATCCCTTATCTCCGCCTTTCTGCCCTTTTTCCCATTGCAGGATATGCTCCGGCGTCGTATAATCGGTATGTTTTGCCTTTAAATTCCGCCCATTCAGTTACAAACCACAAGAAACGGATAGATTTTCCATGAACACAAACCTTAAGTTAAAGCTTGGTCTGCTCATCACCCTGATACTTTTCGCCTTCATGATCCTGGTGCCCTCCTTTTATCCGGGTGCCCCGAGCTGGTGGAAAAAATATCTGGCGCCGGGTGGTTTGAAACTCGGCCTGGACCTGCAGGGCGGCATGCATCTGGTCCTCCGGGTGGACCTGGACAAAGCCGTGGAAAACTCTCTGGATCTTGCAGCTTCCGACCTTAAGGACGGCCTGGCCGAAAAAAACATCTCCGCCGTACGCCTGGACTCGGGAGATAAACAGCAGATTACCTTTACCTTGCCCAACACCGGTGCGGTGGACACCGTCAATCAGATCATCAAGGAAGACTTTCCCAACCTGGACATCACCGTCAAGGCCGACCCGGGGACCTTTCCCAGGATCACCCTGAAGCTCACCAAAGATGAAATTAATTTCATCCATAAAAATGCCGTCAATCAGTCCCTGGAAATTATCCGTAACCGTATTGACCAGTTCGGTGTTGCCGAACCGGTTATTCTGCGCCAGGGTGAAAATGAAATTGTTATCCAGCTGCCGGGTATCAAGGACCCGGACCGGGCCATGGGCCTCATCGGCCAGACGGCCCAGCTGGAATTCAAACTGGTTGCCGACGATACCGGCGTTGACCTCCAGAAGCTGATAGGAGACGCGATCAAGGCCGGCCAGTGGAAATGGGGAGAAAGTCGCAAGCAGCTCAATCTGGCGCTGCAATCGCGCCTGCCCAAGGGAACGGAGATATATTTCCAGCGCATCATTGACAAACAGACCAAAAAAGAAAGCCGGGTTCCAATCCTGCTCAACAGTCAGGTTCTCATGACCGGCGAGATGGTCAAAAACGCCCAGGTCCGAATCGGCGGCAGCTTTAATGAACCCTATGTCAGCCTGGACCTCACCGGTCGCGGCGGTAAACTGTTTGGCAATATAACGGAGAAAAATGTCGGCAAACGGCTGGCTATTGTTCTGGATGACGTGGTGCGGTCCGCCCCGGTCATCCGGGAGAAGATTCTTGGCGGCAGTGCCCAGATCTCTGGCAGTTTCACCCATGAAGAGGCAACCGACCTGGCTATTGTTCTCCGGGTCGGCGCCCTGCCCGCCCCGGTTGAAATTATCCAGAACCTGACCGTCGGCGCCAGCCTCGGCCATGACTCCATCAACAAGGGCCTGACCTCCGGCCTGTTCGGAGCCCTGATGGTGCTGGTCTTCATGGTTATCTATTACCGGCTCTCAGGTATTATTGCAGACCTTGCCCTGGCACTGAACATCTTCTTTCTCTTTGCCGGACTGGCCATACTCGGGGCAACCCTTACCCTGCCCGGCATTGCCGGTATCATTCTCTCCATTGGTATGGCGGTTGATGCCAATGTCCTTATCTTTGAACGAATGCGGGAGGAATTTGAACTGGGCAAGTCGGTTAAATCCGGGGTCGATGCCGGCTATAACAAGGCATTCTGGTCTATTGTCGACTCTCAGGTAACCACCCTTATTACCGCCATGGCCCTGTTCCTGTTCGGAACCGGACCGATCAAGGGCTTTGCCATTACCCTGTCGCTCGGTATTATCTTCAACCTTTTTGCCGTTCTCTTCTGCAGCCGCCTGATCTACGACATCCTTTACGGGACAAGGACATTGAAAGAATTAAAATTCATGCGCTTTGTCAAAAAACCGAATTTCGACTTTATGAAGGTCCGTAAATATGCCTTTGCGCTCTCAGCCATTCTGGTAATGTTCGGCATGTTTTCCTTTGTCGAAATCCTGCGCGGAGACGCCAACCTCGGGGTGGATTTCTCCGGTGGTTCACTCCTGCAGTACAAGGCCGACAAGCCCTTTCAGCTGGATCAAGTCCGATCCGCCTTTAAGAAAAACGGCTACCCGGGCATTGATCTCCAGCAGGTCACCGGTGAAAACCGCCTGATCGTCAAAATGAAAAAATCAGAGGCAACGGTCGGCCATCTCGGTGACAAGGTCACGGCCATTCTCAACAAAGAACAGGCCGACAAAGGATTTGTCCTGGAAAGCCAGTCTGAAATCGGATCATCCGTGTCCGCCGTCCTGAGGAACAAGGCGATTCAGGCCATTGCCATCTCCCTGCTTGGTGTCCTCTGCTATCTGGCCATTCGTTTTGATATCAGCTTTGGCCTGGCTGCAGCGGCGGCAACCTTTCACGATGTCCTGGCCGTGCTCGGCATCTGCTGGCTGCTGAACGTGGAGATCACCCTGCTGCTCGTGACCGCACTCCTTACCCTGGCCGGTTACTCGCTCAATGACTCGGTTGTTATTTTTGACCGCATCCGGGAAAATATGCAGAAGCACCCGGCCAACGATTTTTTCACTATTATCAACAACAGTATCAACCAGGTCCTCGGCCGGTCCATTGTGACCTCGCTGACCACCGCCCTGGTGCTGGTTGCCCTTTTCTTCTTCGGCGGCACGGCAATCCATGCTTTTTCCTTTGCCCTGCTGATCGGTATAATCATCGGAACCTATTCCTCGGTCTTCATCGCCAGCCCGTTGTTGACCCTGAAAAAACGAAAGGCATAGCCGATGAGCGAACAGCTGCCGGAAAACTTCACCCCGGTTCACCACAGGGACGTTTTTTGTTTTTCCTGTCATCCGGGAGTACCGTGCTTTACCGAGTGCTGCCGGGAACTCGATCTGGCCCTGACACCCTATGATGTACTCAGGTTGAAAAATCGGCTGCAGATGCATTCCGGTACCTTTCTCGAAAAATATGTCCTTATTGCCTGGGAAGAAGGTCAGATTTTTCCCACCTGCTACCTGACCATGGTTGATGATGGTCGAGCCAGCTGTGTATTTGTTGAACAGGCTGGTTGCAGCGTCTACCCGGACCGGCCCGGCGCCTGCCGCACCTATCCACTGGGAAGAGGAGCACGGCGCAAAGCGGACGGCAGCATCGAAGAACAGTTTGTGCTTGTTAAGGAGGCCCATTGCCGAGGGTTTGAAGAGGCAGAGGAACAGACGCCGGAGAGATATATAATCGACCAGGAGCTCGAGGCCTACAACCGGGCCAATGACGCAATCATGCCGCTGCTGCAACACCAGCGTATTCAACAGGGATTCCGACCGGACCGGACCGGACTCGACCAATTCATTCTTGCCCTGTACAATCTCGATATGTTTCGCCAGGAAATGAGTGATGGCCGCATCAGTATGAAACGCCCTTTGAATGCCATGGAACTGCAGGCGCTGGCCGGGGATGATGAAGAACTGCTCAAGCTCGGTGTCCGCTGGTTGCTGCAGGAATTTTTTTCCGAATAACTTGTTTTACCCCGGATTCCCTTTGCAGTGAATGAACAACGGTTGACTCAACTTAAACGGATTGCAAACCGCTACTGCCGCCGGGAAGGCGGCGCACACGGGCCGGATCACAGTGAGCGGGTCTACCAGACAGCCCTACGCCTTGGCCGGGAGATGAATGCGGATCTGGAGGTTCTTGCCGCTGCCGCCCTTCTGCATGACATCGGCCGGGGAAAGGAGAGCAGCAGTAAGGGGGCGGTCTGTCATGCAACCCATGGCGCGGAAATGGCAGCCGCCATCCTGCAGGAACTCGGCTACCAGCCGAAGGCCATAAAAGAAATATGCCACTGTATCCGGGCCCATAGATATCGTGGCTCCTGCAGGCCGGAAACCCTTGAGGCCAGAATTCTTTTTGATGCCGATAAGCTCGACTCCATTGGCGCCATCGGTATCGGCCGTGCCTTTCTCTTTGCCGGCCAGATTGGTGCCTGCCTGCACAACCCGGAGCTGGACCCGG
>DRKH01000043.1 GCA_011051825.1 Desulfobulbus sp. | reverse complement strand
TAACCACCAGGATCCGGTCAACAGGTAACCCCCGCTCCAGCAGCAAGCGCAGGAAGAGCAGGCCAATGGTATAGGTCTTGCCGGTACCGGCACTGGCCTCAATGAGGATCTGTCCCTGCAGAGGCAGGGTAAGCGGATTCAGGGGTTGCATGGAGGCTGGTGGTTAAGTAAATATGTTTTTCGTTAATTTTACAAATACGCGTTTGGAGTTTTTATCCGACAGAAAGGGCCTTTAACACTGCCGCAGGATTATTCTTCACGACATTAAGCAGGACAAGCGCTGGCCCCCGGGGTTTTCTGTCCCCGCGCTCCCAATGTCGCAACGTCCCGAGGCTGATACCAAAGGCTGAGGCAAATTCCGGCTGGCTCATGCCTATTTTGCTTCTGATCTCCTTCACATCCACAGGCGTAAACTCATGGACAACAGCTTTGCCCTTTATCCCCTGGGTAAAGTCAATGGCCTCTGTCAGCCCCTGCTTGATACTGTCAAATGCTGAACTCATGATTTTCCTCCATAGGTCGCAATAAGAATGTCCACCAGCTTGGCCAGCTCATTGCGTTCCTGCTTGGTGAGGTTGGCCTTTTTTCCTTTCTTGAACACCGTTATCAGAAAGAGCGGGTAGTCATCGTTGTAATAATAGTAAATAACCCTGGCTCCCCCGCTTTTGCCGGTGCCTTCTCTCTTCCACCTGAACTTCCTTATCCCGTGGGTCCCCTCCATCACTACCCCGGCCCTGGGGTGGGCAGCCAGATAGTTGATCAGGCTCTCGCGCAGCGAAGCGCTGAAGATCTTTTCAGCCTGCTTTATATATTCCGGCAGCTCAACGATGGTTATCATATCTTTTACTATAATCCATTGGATTACTTTTGTCCACGAGAAGGGACGTCAGAAAGTAGCCATGATTTTTTATCCAAATGCTGAAAAACTCTGTGCCCCATGGTCCATAGTCCATAGCCGTCAAGTTAAGGCGAATACCGTAACATATCAGCATGTTGTGTCACGTCAGGAGCCCGCCCCTGCGGGCGATTCTTGGCAGAAACATCAATATGACGCATAATTATCGCCCGCGAAAGACCAAAGAGGGGCTGGCCACGGTAACTAGCTGTTTTATCGGAAAAGTAAGCGAGGAGACGCCCTTTATTTGACCTTGGAAGGTTTTTTCCCATCCCAAAAACACCCTTCTAAGGAACTCGAGACAACCAGAACAGAAATAAGAGCCAAATTGATATATGCCGAGAGCGCACAGATGTCACTGACCGCCTTAAGAGGGCCACCCATGACCGGGCATTTGGCGAAATGTATTGTCTATATCGATCACAACATGGTGCGGGCAGGTAAAAAGAGTACTGTAATGCCAGATAATAGCTGTCTTATTGACATAAACTATGGCCCTTCAGGATGATAGCTTGATCCGGCCCAGTTTCAAAAGTTTCAGACATACTCTACTTCCTGAAAAAATCGTCGTTGCACCATCAGTTATAGCGTAAGCGTTTTATTACTCCGGTGGGCGGCTTTAGCCCGCCGAAGGCGCTTTGCTAAAAACAAAGCAGGGTATTTAACATGGAAGTCATAGCCAATTTTCATGACGAAGGGTGTTGATCCTGGCAAAATGTCTGGTGTTTCCGGTTACCAAAGTAAAATTTCCCGCTATACAGATGGCGGCAATCTCGAGATCGGCAAGGTGAAGAGGCGTTCCTTTTTTTTCAAGTTCAGCTCGAAGTTGACCACAGATATAGGCGGCTTTAGCATCAAATCCAACCACGTTTACCGCCGGTAGAAGAATCGTTTCAAGATTACGTAAATGGAATTCTGGTCTGTCACTTCTCACTGCGCCGTAAACAATCTCACTAATCGTTATAGTTGAAATAAACTGTTTGTTACTTGGTATGGCTGCAAGGTGTCTCAATAAACGCTTGGATGGCTTTTTCTTTAACACATTGGTGATGACGTCTGTATCAAAGAGAAACATCTCGACCGCTTCCACCTGGTTTACGCAATGAATGAAGGTCTTCAAGGGATGAAGAAACTTCTTCAAAATCAGACCACGTTCCAGCCACACTCATAAGTCCCTGTCGTTCCTCATGTTGTTCGATAATCTGCAAGTCGGCCAGACTTACGAGGGCGGCAACGGGCTTGTTTCTTCGTGTTATAATAAATCGTTCATGGCCAAAGGAGCTTTTCGCGATAAGCTCGGAAAAATGGCTTTTTGCATTTGCTACCGATACCGTTTGCATGTTTTTTCCCCGGCATATTGAATTTTGAATCGAGTCATTAAGGTCATTATGACTATAATATAATAGTTATGAGCGGTTATGTCAATTCTTTGAGCAAAACCAAGTGGCCTTTACCCGTTTTGCCGGTGAGGTGCTACAGGTATAACCCGGGCATGTCCTGCGGAGTTTCAGGTTGTTGTACAAAGTTCAGCTTTTCCCAAACCAGGGATAACATCGCCTGTTCCGCCGGACTATAGAACCCCATGCATTCGTCATAAATCCGGTAGGTTCGTAACGCCCTTTGATATTTAGCGATGGTACCCCTTGCATCAGGCTGAGGATTGTGGATACTCAGAAAGCTCGTAACTATTTAGGTATGGGCAGAGAACTAGCCCAACCACCACCTGTAACTGTTTAGGAGTGCTCCATATCTGTGCAGTCAGGCCTGTGAACTATAGTGATTCCTATGTGAATCAGGCCTGACCGTGCTGAGATGGGGTGCTCCTGAACAGTTACGCAAGCTCATTCTTATGGGTGAGGATGGGTAGAAACAGATCGGCCAGCTGCTCAAATTGTGCATCCAGTGGATCGTGACCGCGCAGGGCGATGGAATAGGCGGGATCCTCTTCTTCGCCTCTGTAATAGCCGGAATACCAAGCCTTGCGAGCGGCGTTTGCGGCGGCGATTTCCGTCCTGGCCTTTGCCCGGGCAAGGCTGGTCCTGGGGTAGAAGTGAAGTGGTTCCTGCATGCCCTGCCGGTAGTAGCGAAGCAAAGGCGCAAGTTCGGCCTCCGGATCGTCAATCGGCTGAAAACAGACGGCGGTATCAGTGGCCACGTGGATCGAGACCTGCTCAACTCCCACGGGCCTGAGCAGGCAGAGGATCAGGTGCTGAATCCAGAGCTGAAGCAGGTCCTGGGCTTTGAGTTTTGTCGGCCGGTAACTGACCCTGCCGCTGGAGTAGAGGGCGGTCAGCCAGCCGTTTACGGTGCCGTTTGCAAGCGTGAGATCGATTTCACAGGGCGTGACCGGTTGCCGGGTGAGCGGCGTAAGTTCCCGGGCAAGAGCAGCAGCGGTGTCCTGCAGTTCGCGAAAGAGTATCTGGCCGAATTCTCCACGGGGCAGGGTGCCGGCCGCCTGTAGCCGGTGGAAGAGGGGGGTTGGGTCCTCTCCGGCCAGCAGGGTGGCGACGATTTCATCGGACATCCGGTATTTTTCCAGGGCATCGAGATGGAAGGCTTCGCTTTCGGGCAGCAGGTCTTGCTGTTGTTTGAGCTGCAGCCCCAGGCGCTGCTGGAGAAAGAAGCGAACCGGATGCTTCCAGAAACGCACCAGATCGATGATGTCCACCGGGTTTGTCTCCAGGCCGGGATGCGATATGGGGGTGGTGAAAAAGATATCTCTGTCCGGCGGGGTGGTCGGGGGCAGCCAGACTTCCGCATAGGATGCGGTTTTCGGGTTGCCGTTGAAGCAGCGACTGCTGAAGGGCTGCAGCGGATATTCCACGGTCAGCAGGTCGCTGGTTGTTGTTTCCGCATCGGCCGAGGGCCATGCCCGGTCGATGTAATCCCGCAGTTCCGCCACCACCACCGATGGCGGCAACGGGGTGTTTTCCTGCTGGTCACGGCCGACCCAGGAGATCGAGAGATGGCCGCGGCTGGAGAGCAGGGCCTCCAGAAAAAGGTATCGGTCGTCATCCCGGCGGCTGCGGTCACCAAGTCGGGGTTCTTCTGCCATCAGGTCAAAGGCCGGCGGGCGTTGGGAACGGGGGTAATCGGTGTCGTTCATGCCCAGCAGCCAGATCACCTTGAAGGGAACCGAACGCATGGGCACCATGTTGCAGAAGGTGACCCGGCCGGAAAGAAAGGCCTGACCGCCTGCAGGTTGTGCCAGCTGCGTGCTGAAATAGCTGTGGATAATGGCGAGCCCGATCGGGTCGTCGAATTCGGCTTTTTTACAGTCCTCTGCAAAGTTGCCGATTGTTTCGCGCAATATGAGCAGCCCTTCCTGGTCGGACCGGCTGTTGCCGTCATCAAAGAAATCCTCGACCATCTGCAGGAGTGTCCTGCTCCAGGAGTCTGGAGTGTTTTTTTCCTTCAGTCGGTGCTGCAGCCGTTGCAGTGCCCGGAGAAATTCGGCCAGAGAGCCCATCCACGGACCGGAATCGCCCAGGGTTCCACTACAGGGCATGATGTCCTGGAACGGGGC
>DRKH01000042.1 GCA_011051825.1 Desulfobulbus sp. | reverse complement strand
TGCCGGTTCCGTGTCCCTTGGCCTCTTTACGGACAATGAAGGCCGGAATCGGTTGTTTTTCCAGGTAGCTGACCAGAGAAACAGCCGTCACCAGCGGGTCTGCGCCCAGGGTCATGCCCCCGACCGCGGAAATTGGATCTGTTTCACTCCTGATCAGTTCATAAAGCAGGCGACCGCAGAGATATCCGCCTTCGGCATCCAGGGTTGTCTGTTTGCCGTCAATATAAAAGTCGGATGTCTTGCCCGAAGTGAGGGTAAATGTACCCTCTCTATATGATTTTTCGAGAAGGAGTTCTTTGAGTCGTTGTCGTTCGTCCATTATGATTTTTCCAGTCGGTACAGGGAGGTGCAGGTGTTTTTTCTTTATGCATAGCGTTGCGGCTTGATATCCCGTCCGGACCGAAAATGACGGCAACTCTTTATGCACACATATTTCTAAAGAATACCTGTTTTTTCCTCTTATTAAAAGAAATTATTTCAGGAACCGGGCATAAAAATTTCTGGAACACCGGGCCCGGACACACCTGTCCGTTTCATTCAAGACAAGAGAAGGGCCTGCCATTGGTTTTGCCTCCTGTCCCGGGTTTCAAACCTCTTAAGATTGCAGCGGAATAGCTGAATAAGCACCTGTCGGGCCGGAAGTGACCGGGTTCCGGTAGAGGATCGTTTTTCGGGTATTCATTCCTCTCAGGTTATGCTATTCTATTAAGAATATATTCTTTGTAGAGCCTGAATCCGTGAGCGGGCAGCTGTGGTGCAGTTGACCACCCCGAAGGACGGCTTCCAGGTGAACCAGCATGGCTGGACCAGATAAGCGGAGCAAAGCGCAGACTTCGAAACATGAAAATGTTCTATTTCAGGAGCACTCGTTTACCCGCAGAGCGGGCAGGCAACATTGTTTTGAAACCAAAGATTAATGTGTTACACCGCAGAACGGTGTAACACGACCAAAACAGCATCCGTGGCCACGGACAGGGTCACCGGCAAGAGTGGGTTCGTACTACATTGATAGTGTAATGTTTTTATAAGCAACACCGCCGAAGGCGGGAAGCTTTAAACCCGAAACTCAGAACCCGAAACCCGAAACCCGGAACCCGAAACACGCTGTTTTCAGATAAACATGATCAACGTGTCAAAAGTTGATGTTCAGTTGTTTACAAGACAGTACACGATGATATAATCGTTTTTTCCGTCACGAATTCGGATAGATTTTTTCGACCTTTGCAGGAGGCGCATTCATGTGTGGTATCGTCGGCTATATAGGAAATAGAAGGGTTGTCCCTATTATTATTGAAGGACTGCGGCGTCTGGAATATCGAGGGTATGATTCCGCCGGTCTTGTCTATCACCATGAGGGCAAACTGGTCAAATTTCGGGCGCCCGGCAAGCTGATCCATCTTGAACAGGCGGTGGACGACTATATCGGGGTTGCCAGCCGGATCGGCATCGGCCATACCAGATGGGCCACCCATGGTGCTCCCACTGAAGATAACGCCCATCCACACAGCGACTGTACCGGCGAACTGGTTCTGGTCCAGAACGGTATTATCGAAAATTACAGTTCGCTGAAAACCGAGCTGTTGAAAAACGGGCACGTCTTTACCTCGGAGACCGATACCGAGGTCCTGGCCCACCTGATTGAAGAATACCTTGAAGATGATCTGGTTGCAGCCGTCCGTTCCGCTCTGGCCAGGGTGGAAGGGTCCTATGCCATAGCCGTGATGTGGGCAAAAGATCCGGAAACACTGGTTGCGGTCCGCAAGCAGTGTCCGCTGGTCATCGGGGTGGATGATGAAGCCTGTTATATTGCCTCCGATATCCCGGCCCTGCTGCCCTATACCCGAAAGGTAATCTTCCTTGATGATCAGGAAATGGCGGTCTTGAAAAAGGGAACCTATACCATCTTCGATATGGAGGATGGCCAGGTCCTTGACAAGGAAGTGACCACCATTGACTGGAATCCGGCCATGGCTGAAAAGGGCGGGTTCAGGCATTTCATGCTCAAGGAGATCTTTGAGCAGCCCCAGGCCATACTCAATACCATCAGCGGTCGAATTATTCCCGATACCGGTGAGATCGATCTGCCGGAGATCGGACTTGATGCCGAAACGCTGGGCAACATTGACCGTATTGCCCTGGTTGCCTGCGGCACCTCCTGGCATGCGGCCATGGTTGCCAAGTACTGGATCGAAAAATGGGTGGGCATTCCGGTTGAAGTGGACATTGCCTCTGAATTCCGCTATCGAAAACTGCTGGTCTCGGAGCGGGTGTTGACCATTGCCATCTCCCAGTCCGGCGAGACCGCCGATACCCTGGCCGGTATCCGGCTGGCAGCGGAACTTGGTTCCAAGGTGATCACCATCTGTAATGTGGTGGGCTCGACCATGACCCGGGAGGCGGACGGGGTTATCTATACCCATGCCGGGCCCGAGATCGGAGTGGCCTCGACCAAGGCCTTTACCTGCCAGCTGGCCGCCCTGTTCCTGTTTACCCTCTATCTCGGTCAGGTTCGCAAGACCTTGACTCCGGAACAGCTCAAGGAAATGGGGAGTGCGCTTCTTCATACAACCGCGGTCATTGAAGAGCAGCTGCCGACCCTGCAGGCAAATATTCAGAAACTGATTGAAGACTATTACGATGCCCGGGATTTTCTCTTTGTCGGCCGTGGA
>DRKH01000041.1 GCA_011051825.1 Desulfobulbus sp. | reverse complement strand
GCGGTCGCGGTCAATACAGGCGCAGTTTTGCCTCGCCTGCGGGCGGTCTGTATTTTTCCCTTATTCTCAGGCCGGAACTGGCACCCGAGCAATTATCTCTTGTAACCCTTGCCGCCGGCGTCGGTTGTTGTCTCTGCCTGGAACGGAATCATACTGTTGCGCCGTTGCTTAAATGGCCGAATGATCTGTATGTGCAGGGGAAAAAACTCGGTGGCATTCTTACGGAAACGCTGCCTGTTAGCGGCCGGAAACGGCCTGTCATTGTTCTCGGTGTAGGTCTCAATGTCAATTCCGCTCCTTCCGACTTTCCGGGAGAACTGCTTGATACGGTTATCACTCTTGCAGAGGCGACCGGAAGACGATTTGATCTTCAACCGCTTCTTCTGTCGCTTGTCGATGCAATCTGCAGCCAGGTGCAACTCCTTGAACAGGACAGGGATAATCTACTGGCACAATGGGATAAGCGTGATTATCTTAAAGGGCAATCAGTGCAGTGGTCTAGTGGTCATTCTGTCATCACCGGCATCGGGCAAGGTATCCGCAACGATGGTAGATATGGTCTGAAGGATCCCTCAGGTGTCGTCCATTCTATTCTTGCCGGAACGATCAAGCCGGGATGAATCAGTACTACCAGTTTCCAAATACTCGTCTATGAAACAGATAAAATTTCAGGCCCTTGTTGTGAGTAAAAAGGAAGACGGCGGTTATCAACGCAGTCTTCAGTGGCAAACTCTCGAGGACCTGCCTGACAATGAGGTCTTGATTAAAGTTGAATATTCATCACTCAACTATAAAGATGCACTGTCCGCCGATGGCAATCGGGGCGTGACCAGGCGCTATCCACATACGCCGGGTATTGATGCCGTCGGCCGTATTCACAGCACCGGTGTCGACCAGTTTTCTCCGGGAGAAAAGGTGCTGTGTATGGGCTATGATCTGGGTATGAATACCGCCGGTGGTTTTGGTGGATATATCTCTGTTCCGTCCTCCTGGGTCATGGCTCTTCCCGGACCGCTGACATCCCTTGAAGCCATGCAGATCGGAACAGCAGGGTTTACCGCCGGTCAGTGTGTGCACCGGTTGCTTGAACTTGGCGTGCAAGCGCCTCAGGGACCGGTTCTTGTGACCGGCGCCACCGGAGGCGTCGGCTCGATTGCGATCCGCCTGCTGGCGGCACAGGGATTTGAGGTCGTGACCGTAACCGGCAAATCGGATCAGCATGCCTTTTTGCACGATATTGGTGCGTCCAAGGTTATTGATCGACAGAAATTTCTTGCCGGAGCCGGAAAATTACTGCTTCGGGAACGGTGGGCAGGGGTTGTCGATACGGTGGGCGGGGATATCCTGGCAACGGCAATCAAGGGCACTCGTTACGACGGGGTGGTAACCTCCTGCGGCAATGCGGCTTCCGGGGATTTACCGTTGAGCGTGTATCCATTCATTCTCCGGGGTGTCACCCTGGCAGGCATTGATTCGGCGAGGTGCTCGATGGAGCGACGCATGGCGATCTGGGAAAAGCTTTCCGGGCCTTGGCGACTTCCGGATCTCGCCACCATGTGCAGAACCGTTTCCCTGCAGACGCTTGATGCCGAGATTGATCGTATGCTGTCAGGAGGTGCCAGGGGCAGGGTCGTGGTAGACATGCGGGAGGCAGTATGACCATAGAGCTTGCCCGGGAGGTTCTGGAGGTAGAAGCTGAGGGAATCCTGGCGGTTCGGGATCGTCTGGGATCTGAATTTATACAGGCCATAGATCTGATCATGGCCTGTCCCAGCCGGCTGGTGGTGACCGGGATCGGCAAGTCCGGGCTTGTCGGGCAGAAGATAACCGCAACGCTCAACTCCACCGGAACGCCCTCTTTTTTTCTCCATCCGGTTGAGGCCATGCACGGCGATCTCGGTATGGTAGCTGCCACCGATGTGGTGCTGGCCATTTCCTATTCCGGTGAAACAGCAGAGTTAAACTCCCTGTTGGCAAGTTTTTCCGAACGTCGGGTTCCGGTCATTGCCCTGACCGGGGGGGCGGAGTCGACACTGGCCGCTTTTGCCGCCGTGACGCTTAACGTGAGTGTCCCTAAGGAGGCCTGTCCGCTCGGCCTTGCACCGACTACCAGTACCACTGCGACTCTGGCTCTCGGCGATGCCCTGGCTGTTGCCCTGCTTAAGCGTAAGCAGTTTCGGGCAGAGGATTTTCGTCGTAATCATCCCGGCGGAAGCCTGGGGGAGCGCTTAAAGGTTGCGGTCAGCGAGGTTATGCTCACGGGCCGTGAAATGCCCTGCGTGCAGGAAGAGGTCTCTCTGCAGAAGGCCCTGTCCGTCCTGAATGAGAAAAATCTCGGTGCAGTAACGGTCACAAGTTCGACCGGCCGTCTTGTCGGTATACTGACCGATGGAGATATCCGGAGGATTCTTATCGGTGGCGATCTTTCAAAGGTGCAGCTTGCCGATGTTATAACCCGTGACCCGGTTACCATCCCCGGAAATCTCCTGGCTGCCGATGCCCTCAGTCTCATGCAGCAGCATGAAATAACAATCCTGGCCGTTGTCGATGGTCAGGGCCGTTTACAGGGTATTCTGCATCTCCATGACCTGCTCGGTAAGGGTGAATTTCGTTTCTTGATCTAAGGGTTCGCTCAACAATAACTTCGTAGAGGTGAGGTGTAATGTGGACATTTGTGTAATGTGGACATTTAGAGAAGTGATCTGATTGCATGCAACCACAGGCGTAGCAGGGCTGCGCCTACGGATTGCATAATTGAAGATCGCTTTTCTAAATGGTAACTATTCAGGCAGGGGCAGAGAACTAGCCCAACCACCACCTGTAACTGTTCAGGTGTAAGCACGATTTATATAAAACCACCGATCGTAACTGGTTGGAAAAGCCTCATGCCTGACCGTGCAGAGAGGTAGATAGATAGATAGATAAGCGCAGACTTCGAGCGCAGACTCCGTGGGCTGCTCCTGAACAGTTACAAAAAAGGAATCTGATTACCCGCAATCCTCAGCCGAATGCAAGGGATACCATCGCTGAATACCGGAGGACATTACGAACCCAGTGAATTAATGATGAATTTACAGGGCCCTGCAATCCGGAAGAACAAGCGATGTTATCCCTGAGTTGTGAAAAGCTGAGCTTTGTACGTAATCAAAAAAAGGAAAGAACATGTGTCAGATAAGTGCAGTTGTTGAACGAGATGGTGTTCAAGAGACAGTGATGGAGTCTGTAACGGCCCTTGAAGTCGTTGAGGACGGAGTTATCCTGTCGACATTTTTCGAAGAACCAAAAAAAATTTCCGATGTAGTGATCGATACAATTGATTTTCTTGGCGGGGCTGTGGTTATGAAACCTGCCCTGAAAGGATCAGGAGCATAGAACCTATGGATAATATGGATGTTGTAGAAAAATTGCGGGTTATGCTGCCCCACTGGATAGCACATAACCGAAGCCATGGTGAAGAGTTTGCCGGATGGGCGGATCAGATGGTGGGCACCAATGTCGAGATTGCCGGACAGCTGAACCGTGCGGTCCGCGCCCTGGAGGATGCTCAGCAGGCCCTGGAAAAGGCCCTGGAAAAGGCCCTGGATATGGCTG
>DRKH01000040.1 GCA_011051825.1 Desulfobulbus sp. | reverse complement strand
GTCATCACGCCGGAGCAGGCCATTCCGTTTATCCGCCGGTTGCCGGTGCGAAAATTTTTTGGGGTCGGCCGGGTCACGGAACAGCGGATGCTGGCCATGGGCATCAAGCGGGGCGGGGATCTGGTTCGATATTCCCGGGCCGAGCTGATTGAGTTTTTCGGCAAGTCGGGGAACTTTTTTTATGAGATTGTCCGCGGCATTGATTCCCGGCCGGTGCAGCCCCGCCGGGGAAGAAAATCGGTCGGCAGCGAGGTCACCTTTAAACAGGACCTGCAGAGCAGGGAACAGATGCTGCAAGTGCTGCAGCAGCAGGCCCGGCGGGTAGAGGCCGCTCTTGAGAAAAAGAGACTCAGGGGCCGGACCCTGATCCTCAAGGTGCGCTATACGGATTTTGTTACGGTGACCCGTTCCTGTACTTCGGCCTGTTGGTTCGGCACAACATCGGATATGATGGATCATATTCCAAGATTGCTTGCAATGACCGAGGCGGGCCGAAAAAAAGTGCGGCTTCTGGGGGTAACTGTGACAAATTTTCAGTCTGAACAGGAGAACCGGACAGGGTTCCGCCAGCTGCCTTTACCTTTTCCCCCATGGACCGGGCGTCCGTCGGCAGATGTTTGCTGAACTGTTTGCAGAACTTGCCGCGGGCCGGTCGATTGCCGTCGATCAGCTCAGACGGTTGTTTGATATCGCCATAACCAAGAAACTGGGCGTGGTCAAGCTGCCACCGTCGTTCTGGATGCAGGATCCGAAGATCAATCCCCGGGCGGATCATCTCCTGTGGGCGGCTCTGCTGCTGGCTGATGAAGAACGGGTTGCCCTGGCCTTTTCAGCCCTGGCCGTTGAACACGATGAACGGCAGAGGCACCTGCCGCCTGAAGATCGGGAGCCGGTCGGCCGGGTTCTTGACCGTTATCTGCAGCAACTTGTGGATCTGCTTCCGGCCGATGGCCAACAGTATCAACAACTGGAACAGCTTCTTGACAGCGTGAGACCTCAATAGACATGAAACCATGAATGAAGTGACCTTTGGTATAGCCGTTCTTCTTGCCACCGGCCTGCTGTTTGCCAAGATCGCCCAATTGATCCGCTTGCCGTCGGTGAGTGGGTATATCCTGGCCGGACTGGTCCTGGGACCGTCCTTCCTGGGGCTGTTGACCATGGAAACCATTGGTCACAGGCTGGATCATTTCACCCAGATCGCCCTGATGCTGATCGCCTTTGGGATCGGTGAGCATATTGAGCTGCGCCGGCTGGGTAGTGTGGCCAAAGATGTGGGCTATATTGCCGTATTCCAGGCGGTTGCAACGTTTATCCTGGTCACGACCTGCATCTTTGTTCCTGTGTTGTGGGCAGGCGGCGCAGAGGGAGGAATGCTTCGCGACCATCTTGTGCTCTCCCTGCTCCTTGGTGCTGTTGCCGTGGCTACCGCACCGGCCGCGACCCTGCATGTGGTGCGGGAATTCAGAGCCAAAGGGCCGGTTACCTCCACATTGATGGCAGTGGTTGCCGTCAATGACGGGCTGGCGATCATGATTTTCGGCCTGGCTCTTTCCGCCTCCCATCGACTGGTCGGCCAGTCCGACAGTTCCATCATGGCCGCGGTCCTGGCCTCCTTTGCTGAAATCGGCTTTTCCATCGTGATCGGGGTTGCTACCGGTCTGTTGATTGATTTTGTTCTTCATAAGCTCCATAACCGGGGCGAGATGCTGACCGCCGGCCTGGCCCTGCTCCTTATCTGCGGCGAGACCACCCGGATGCTCAACCTGTCGCCGCTGCTGGCCGGAATGATGGCCGGTTTTATTATTATCAATCGGTCCGAGCGGGATGTTCGTCTCTTTCGGGCAATCAACGCCTTTGAACCACCTGTTTATGTACTGTTTTTTACCCTGGCCGGTGTCCATCTGGATATTGCCGCCCTGAAGCTGGCAGGCTGGATCGTCCCGGTCTATTTTGTTGTCCGCATCATCGGGAAGTACTTTGGTTCCTGGATCGGGGCCCAGCTTTCCGGGGCTGCTCCGGTGGTACGTAACTACATGGGGCTGGCCCTGGTTCCCCAGGCCGGTGTCGCCATTGGTCTGGTTATTATGATATCAAGTGATCCGCAGATCTCTTCCTGGGCAGCGGTCATTACGCCGGTCGTTCTGGCCGGAGTGGTTGTCTCGGAGCTGATCGGGCCTCTGCTGGTTCGTTATACCCTGGAAAAGAGCAACGAAATAGAGGGGGAACCGGAACGACCGGAATGTGGCGGACGCAGTGGACGGGCCTGTGAGCGCTGGTTGAAGAGCCCGGGCGGGATCAGCCTGGCGCCCTGGGAAGGCGACCGGCTGCATCCGGCGGCAAACAGCTCCGGAGTGGTCGTGTTCGGGGTCAGCCATACAACCACCTCCCGCAGTCTGGCCCGGATTGCCACTATTCTTGCCCACTACTACCATGCCAACCCCCTGTGCGTTCGGGTTCTGGATAAATTCCGAAAGGGGCTGCAGACGGAGGATGAGCTTGACGCCCTGTTCCTCTCTGAAAAAGATGAAACGGAAAAGCTCGGTTATACTCTGCAGACCGAGGTGATTTACGATACACCTGCTTCCGGTCTTGCCTCGGCTACTGAATATAACAATGCCCGGGCCGTGGTGCTCGGCTATCCGCTGGGGAAAAATCCTCTGGCCTTTCAACGGGTATTGGATCAGGTGGCCGCCAATGTGCTGTGCCCGGTAATTGTGGTTCGTTTTATCGGTGCCCTGTCCTGCAAACGATTGCTGGTTCCCTTTCTTTTTCCCCGGGAACTCGAGGAACTGCTGCCGGTCTGTGAGGCCATGGCCACTGCCGGTCACCCTCATATCACCTTTCTTCATTTGTTGCCCGCCGACTGTTCCCGGGAGGAGATCGCCGCCGGTGAACAACAGCTGAGCCAGTGGCTGGAAATGCATCTTGTCGATACCGAAACCCGGATCAGGGTGGAAGCTGCGGATTCGCGGCTGGAGACCATCCTGGAGGCGGCCGGTCAGCAGGATCTCATTGTTATGACGGCTGCCCGGCGGCACAGGATCAAAAGGATGTTTTTCGGCTCTCTGGCCAACAGCGTGGTTCATAACTGCAAGAAGCCGGTTTTTGTTGTCTATACTCCCGAGGGTGGTCTCTTAGATGGGTGAACAGAAGCAGACCGGTAATCCGCGACCGCGGATTGTCGTCATCGGAGGCGGTGCTGCCGGGTTGATGGCTGCCGGGCGGGCCGCGGAAGCAGGGGCTGATGTTGTGCTGTTGGAAAAGATGAAGCGGCCAGGCCGCAAGATCTGCATTTCCGGCAAGGGCCGTTGTAACTTGACCAACGTGGCTGATCTGCGTGATTTTATCGACCATTTCGGCCGAAATGGTCGTTTTCTTCACCAGCCCTTTCACCATTTTTTTTCCCCGGAATTGATCAGTTTTTTTGAGGAACTCGGTCTGGGGGTGGTCACCGAGCGGGGAGGGCGGGTCTTTCCCAAAAGCGGCAAGGCACCGGATGTGTTCAAGGTCCTGCAGCAATGGCTGAAAAAAAACGGAGTGAAGGTTGTCACCGGAAACCGGGTGGACCGGTTGCTTGTCCGGGACGGCATTCTGACCGGGGTACAGAGCGGGTCAAAAAAATATCTCTGTGATGCCGCGGTCCTGACCACCGGCGGTGCCTCCTATCCGGCCACCGGCTCGACCGGAGACGGCTACCGGATGGCAGCGGCGGTCGGACACCGGATTGTTGAGCCTCGGCCGGCCCTGGTTCCCCTGGTGACGGAAGGTGTCCTGGCCGGCAGGATGTCGGGCCTGAACCTGCGTAACGTCGGGGCCCGTCTCCTGATCAACGGCAAGCGGGCCGGTCGTTTTTTCGGGGAGCTGGTGTTCATGGACTACGGGGTCAGCGGACCGGTTATTCTGACCATGAGCCTGCAGGTAGTGGATGCGCTCCGGGCCGGGAAAAAAGTCGCTCTGGTCCTGGATCTGAAACCCGCTCTTGATGAGAACAAACTCGATGCCCGCCTGCAGCGGGATTTTGAAAAACGCTGTCATGAACCCTTAAAAAGTGTTCTTCGTGGTTTGCTCCCCCGGGAGATGGTCCCGGTCTGCCTGCAGGAGACCGGACTCGGGGCGGAACAACCGGCAGGGACGATATCGGCAAAGCAGCGCCGGCAACTGCGGAGCTGGCTCAAGAGCTTCCGACTTGAGGTCACGGGGTATCGCGGCTTTGATGAGGCCATTGTCACCGCCGGCGGGGTGGACCTGCGGGAAGTTGATCCCAGAACCATGGAATCAAAACGGGTCAGAGGGCTCTATCTTGCCGGTGAACTGCTGGATCTGCAGGGCGATACCGGCGGCTATAACCTGCAGGCCGCCTTTTCCACCGGCCGACTGGCGGGCCGGTGTGCCGCCGGGATACAGGTGGACTGAATGTTTCTTCCCGCGACCCGAGCAGAACTACAAAAACTGGGCTGGAACAAGCTGGATATTATCCTGGTTACCGGCGATGCCTACATCGACTCGCCCTTTATCGGAGTGGCGGTCATCGGCAAGGTGCTCGCGGCAGCCGGGTATCGGGTCGGAATCATTGCCCAGCCCGACGTCCGGAGCGACGCCGACATTACCCGGCTTGGCGAGCCACGCCTGTTCTGGGGCATCAGCGGCGGTTCCATCGATTCCCTGGTAGCCAACCGGACCGCTTCGGGGCGCAAACGAAAACGCGACGATTACACTCCAGGAGGTTGGAATACGCGGCGACCCGACCGGGCGGTGCTGATGTATGCCAATCTTGTCCGCAGGTATTTTAAAAACACCAGACCTCTGGTCCTGGGCGGCATTGAAGCCAGTCTGCGCCGGATTTCCCATTATGATTACTGGTCAAACAAGGTTCGCAAATCCATCCTGGTTGATGCCAAGGCCGATTATCTGCTCTACGGGATGGCCGAATCTTCTGTACTGGCCCTGGCCGATTGTCTGGAAAAAGGGGTTTCGCCCGGCCACCTGCGCGGGCTCTGTTATATCTCGCCTTCAGTTCCGGATGAGACCGTGTTGCTGCCTTCTTTTGCCGAGGCCGCCGCAGATAAGAATGTCTTTGCCCGCATGTTCATGGAGTTTTACCGCCACAACGATCCCATAACCGCCAGAACCCTGGCCCAGCAGCAGGATACCCGGTTCCTGATCCAGAATCCGCCCTGGCCGACCCTGACCGGCAAGGAGCTGGACCGGATCCATGATCTGGAGTTTGAACGCGATCTGCATCCGTTTGATGCCCGACAGGGCAAGGTCAGGGCCCTGGAAACCATCCGTTTTGCCCTGGCCACCCACCGGGGCTGTTATGGAGAGTGTAACTTCTGTGCCATTGCCGTCCACCAGGGACGAACGATCAGTCAGCGGAGCAGGCAGTCTATCGTCAGAGAGGCAAAGCAGCTTACCCTCCACCCGGCGTTCAAGGGGATAATCCATGACGTGGGCGGCCCGACCGCCAATATGTACGGTTTTGAATGTACAAAAAAACTGAGCAAAGGCGTGTGCCGGAAGAAACGATGTCTGTTTCCGACCATCTGCCCGAGCATGCCGATTGATCATGGCCCGCAGATTGAGATGCTGCGTGCAATCAGGGGAATACAGGGGGTGCGCAAGGTGTTTGTGGCCTCGGGCATTCGCTACGACATGATCCTGGCCGATAAGAAAAACGGGCGCCGCTACCTGGAAGAGATCGTTGCTCACCATGTCTCGGGGCAGATGAAAATCGCCCCGGAACACTGTGTGGATTCGGTCCTGGACTGCATGGGCAAACCGGGAACGGGAGAGCTGATCAAATTTCGCAAACTGTTTTACGCCTTGACCGAAAAGGCGAAGCTCAAACAGTTCCTCACCTATTACATCATTGCCGCCCACCCCGGCTGCAGTAGAAAAGATATGCAGCAGCTGAAGAACTTTGCCTTGAGAGAGCTGAAAATCCTCCCGCGTCAGGTGCAGATTTTCACCCCCACCCCATCCACCTTTTCCACCCTGATGTACTGGACCGGCAACAACCCGCTGACCGGCCGTTCCTGCTTTGTTGAACGCAGTTTTCAGGGCAGGGAACAGCAGAAACTGGTGTTGACCGGAGCTTCGTGCAGGAAGAAAACGGGCGGGAAAAAGCCGCCGTCTCCCACCAGACCCCGGCGGCGGCGCAGGTAGTCGGTTTTTTTTCTTGACCGGTCCGGAGGCAGTCAGCCGTCCCGGGTGCCGGATCAGGTCTGCTCCAGTACCCGGTGAACGGCTCCGGCCAGATCCTTCATGAGGATCGGTTTCATCACATATTCACGGATGCCGAGTGCCTTGGCTTTTTTTTCGTCGATGCGGTCACTGAAACCGGTACAGAGGATGATCGGCATATCGGGGCGAATTTTGAACACCTCTTCTGCAAATATATCCCCGGTTATCCCGGGCATGGTCATGTCGGTAATAATCGCGTCGAACGCATCGGGTTGTTTCCGGAAAAACTTCAGGCACTCTTCACTGTCTGTAAACGGAGTGACGGTGTAGCCCAGGCTGGAGAGCATCTGCTGTTCCATGTTGATAATGGCTTCATCATCGTCAACGATAAGGAGGCGCTCACTGCCGGCGGGAAGCGATTCGGGCCCGTTATCGGAAGTTTTTTGAGTTGTGGCTGGAACCGTCGGCAAATACAGGGTAAAGGTCGTTCCCACGCCTACGGTGCTGGAGACGGTGATTTCTCCGTGCAGGCCGGTTATTATACCATGGGCGACCGCAAGACCGAGCCCGGTCCCCTCTCCCTGTTCTTTGGTCGTATAATAGGGTTCAAATATTCTGCCGAGGATATCTTCGGGCATCCCCGCACCGGTGTCCCGTATGGTTATTTTCAGATAGGATCCCGGTTGCAGGTGGATCGTATGGTTGATATCACCGTTGAGCCGGATAGGCTGTACCGAGACCGAGAGGGTTCCACCTGACGCACGCATGGCATGGTAGGCGTTTGTGCAGAGGTTCATGATAACCTGGTGAATCTCGGTCGGGTCGGCCAGGACGGGCTCGCAGTCGGGGTTGATGTCCTGGCTGATCTCAATTGTTGTCGGCAGGGTTGAACGCAACAGCTTGAAGGTCTCTTTGACAATGGTCTGCACCTGAAGCGGTTTCAGCGTTCGATCGCCCTTTCTGCTGAAGGTGAGAATCTGGTTCACCAGTTCCCTGGCCCGGCCTGCCCCCTGCAGTATTTCCTCGATGTATTTTTCAGCTTTTTCCGGTCGGTTTACTTCCATCATGGCCAGTTCGGCATAGCCGTAAATCGCAGTAAGGATATTGTTGAAATCGTGGGCAATTCCACCGGCCAGGGTGCCTATTGATTCCATTTTCTGGGCCTGACGGAGCTTGGCGGACAGTGCTTTTTTTTCTTCCGCTGCTCGCTGCTGTTCGGTAATGTCCTCGGATATACCCAGCAGGAACTCCGGTTCTCCATGCTCGTTCAGAATGGGAATTTTCTTGGTGCGCAGTATCCGGGTGCCTTTATCCCTGGTCCGTATCGTTTCTTCCCGGATGTCCAGCAGGGTTTTACTGTCGAGTACCTCCCGGTCCTTACGGGTAAAGAAATCAGCCTCTTTTCTGGGGAAAAAATCATAATCGTTTTTGCCGACAAACGCCTCGGTGCTGTAGCCGAGAAGCTCCTCCCCGGTTTTGTTGATACGGATATAGCGGAGTTCTTTGGCATCTTTTACAAAAATCATGTTGGGAATATTTTCAATAACGGAGTTGAGAAATCCCTCACTGGCCCGCAGGTTTTTTTCCGCTTTCTTTCGTTCCGTTATTTCAAGCTGGAGATGCTCGGTCCGTTCCGTAACCTGTTTCTTTAACTTGCGGTTGAAGATAAACAGGATAATGACCACGATCACTATCATCATGACCATGGTGGCAAGGAACCAGACCATCCCCATGATCTTTGCATAGTCGGATTCCGGCGTCGGGTCATAGAGAAAACCCTTTAGAGAGTAGCCGGGACTGAGCATTTTCAGCTTGACCAGAGAATCGGCGATATGTTTCCACCGACCGGGATTCATGTGGCCGATTTCTATGAATTTCGGTTGTAACAGTTCCTGCATGGTTCGGGCCTCAAAGAGCAGGGCCTCTCTGGAGAGCCGGGTACTGTATTTTTTCAGGATCAGGTCAACAATTTCCTCCGGGTGGGCCATGGCATACTCCCAGCCCTTGAGGCTGGCTGCGCGAAATGCCTTGACCCGTTCAGGGTGGTTTTTAATTTCCGTTTCCGAGGTAAACAGGCAGTCGCCGTAAAAGTCGACCCCATAGGTCAGCGGACGGATTACGGTATAGGGAATTCCCCGTTGCTGCAGCATAAACGGACGATCTGTGATGTATCCTTCCATGGCATCAACCGTACCGTCGATCAGATCGTTTAAGTTCCAGGAATGATCGATGATATTGAGCTGGTCTTCGGCGATACCCTCGTTATAAAACATTGCCCTGGACTCAAGCGCGCCAAAGGGGCTCAGCATGATGGTTTTGCCGATCAGGTCATGTGGATTGGTGATTCCGGAGTCTTTTCGGGCGAAAAGCGCCTCCGGTGAATGTTGAAATATAGCTGCCAGAACAACCACGGGTTTGCCGTGCTGCCGTTCCAGCAACAGGCCAGGCATTTCGATGCCGTATTCGGATTTGCCGGCAATAACCTCGTCGGTGAATCGCATTCCCGGTTTTGCCTCTTTAAGTACGACTTCCAGGCCCGCATCCCGGTAGTATCCCTTTTCAATGGCAGCGTAATAACCGGCAAACTGGAACTGGTGCAGCCACTTGAGCTGGAGGCTGACTCGTTCAAGAGCGGAACCGGCCAGGGCGCCGTGCACACTGATGACAAGAGAGCAGGTAAGGAGGATGACTATAAATACCGTATATCTTCGTACTGTTGCAATCATGATGGTCTCGTAAAAAAAACAAAATCACATTGTGCCGGATACATGAAAAGAATACATTAACTGCAGGTCTTCATTGACTGTATGCCATAACCTGGTAAATCCCCTGCAGGTGGAGCCAGAAGAGCAGCAGGGAATAGCTGAAGGCGGAAGAAGCGGTGGCGAGCACAACGATAGCCCCGGCAAGTTCACTGTCCGCTCCCATTTTGTCTGCCATTATATAGGTGGCAACGGCAGTCGGCGCCCCGGCCATGAGCAGGCCGATGGCAAAGTCAAGGCCTGAGATATTGAAAAACAGCATGAACCCGGTCGTTATAAGCGGCAGCACGATGAGTTTTATGGTGGTTGCAAGCGCTGCCTTTCGGATGTCGCCCCTGAGTTTGTCCAGTGAAAAGCTGCCGCCGATGGAGATCAGGGCCAGGGGCAGGGTCATGCCGGTGGCGATATTCAGTGAGCGGTCAAGGATGGTGGGCATGGGCAGGTGAAAAAAACTCCAGAGTATCCCGACTAATGATGCAAGAATAAGAGGGTTGAAGATAATCTGTTTTATGACCTCCTGATAATTGGTGCGCTGGTGCTGCTGCGGCAGGACAAGGGCCAGAATGGCAAAAAAATTCAGAACCGGGACCAGGAAGCCCAGAAGAATACCGGCCCTGGTCAGTCCTGCATCACCGTAGGCATTGTAGACAATGGCCAGCCCGATATAGGCCAGGTTTCCCCTGAACGCACCCTGGCAGAATGCGCCGTGGGCCGGGGCTGGATATTTGCGCCATGTACCATAGAAATAGGCGAGCAGAAAACAACAGCCGACGGCAATGCTCGTGGCCGCCACCAAGCCGATATTGAAATTGGTGGAAAAGTCTGCAGAGCCTATCTTGTAAAAGAGAAGAATCGGCAGACAGACATAGAAGACAAGGCCGTTGGTCTGCGCAAAAAAATGGGCATCCACCAGGCCTGTCCTTCGGATAGTGTATCCCAGTCCAATTATCAGGAAGACCGGCAGAACTATTTCAATTACGTTCCACATGGTTTCTGTTTACCTCAAAAAAACTGCCTCTACCAGTTTTATGAGCTGGAAACACTTGCAGGAACACACTTTTGATGGTGGAGAGAATGGCAGGTACCTGCTAACAGCACTCCCATCCGTCTTTCAGGATAAATCCATCCTGTATTTAAAATGAGTTAAAATCAGTCGATTAGCTGCCAACCTGATATTTATTCACTATTGACAAAGGCATCTAACCCGTAGGAGCCCGCCCCGCGGGCGATCTTGCGGCAACGTATTGTTTTTACGTACAATCGCCCGCGGGGCGGGCTCCTGCGGGGCTGGGATCGTATTCAAAAAACTAATAATTTCACGAAGTAAAGCAGTAGCATAAATTTATCGTGATCACTCTTTATGCATCGTTGACAGGACCTGCTCCATGGTTTCACCCATATGCTGCTGGTGTGAGCCCTGCCAGTATATCCGGTCGCAGTCCGGACAGCGGCGAAAGATGTGATAATATTTTCTGGTCAGGGGCTCCAGTCGGTGCAGGATGGCGGATTTCCGCACCGGTTCCAGCATGGTGTTGCATTCCAGGCAGCGGCTGAAGGGGCGGATCATTTCTTGAAGGCCGAACAACGTTATGACCTCCAGCAGTTGTTCTTCGGGTTGCTCGGCCCGGACAAGATGGGCCCATGTGATGATTTTTCGCCGCAGCAGGTCACGGTTACGGCTGAGCAGAATACGGTTGTCGGCCACGGCATGCAGCGCAAGATCGGCTTCGCTTTGTTGCGGATCGTAGCGGGTGTCGATACCGGCCATGCGCAGGAGGCGGGCAAGCTTACCCACGTTGATGTCGACCATGAAGGTGCATGCCGTTAATGGTTCGGGTCGGAGCACGGTCGGTCGGGTGACGTCAGTACCGGCCGGAAAGGAGTAGAGAACAAGATGTTCCCCGGCTGCCGGGATGTGGTGAAAGGGTTTTTCTGCTCCGTTGAGAACAATGGCACCGACTTCGGTATGGGGAATATGCAGGGACTCGATAATGTCTTTTATCGATGCCCGGCGGGTGAGTGGATAAACAATCCTGTTTTCGTTACCGAGGGTTCGGGCCAGAAGTTGTTGCAGACCTTTATCAAGATCCAGGGTCAGGCTGTCCATGTTCAGAGGCGTCGTCAGCAGGTCAGGTGAAACCCGGCTGCAACTTTTTTTCTCTTGTAGAGTTCATTGAATGTCCGTACCGCGTTCACGGTCGGTTGCAGGATCAGCATGATACCCTGTTGCTGGAGGTAGTGCTCCAGGGTGTCTGCGGCCTGCATCATTCCCGGTTTGCCCTGGCCCAGAATGAGGATCTCCGGGCCATCGGCGAGAATGTCTGCAACATCTTCAAGGTCGCATATGTGGCCACTCCTGCGCCACCAGTCGGGCAGCACTGTTTCGTCTTTGATTTTCAGGTCGTGGTGGTACCATGTTCCGTTGACCATGATTTTTCCGAAATCGTATTGGGTAATCATTGCATTCTCCTTCATGCCGCCTGTTGCAGCGGCAGCTGGTCTGCCGGCTCCCTCGTCTTTGCCGACAGGTCGATCAGATAGGCAACCCAGCATTGCCATGGCCGGATATCCTCCGTGCAGGCATGGGGACAGCCGAAAAAATCCGGTTCATGGATAGGGCAGGTGCCGGATTTTAAATCGCAAATGATCTTTGCCGCCTTGATAAGAGCCTTTTTGTCCGCTGAAATTTTCTGTTTTTGTCCCATGGTAACGTCCTCCTGTATCGATGAAGTATCATACAGGCGTAAGCAGTCACAGGCACCCCGCCTTCACGCGGTCACGCATGCCCGCATAGAGGGGCTATCGGAGTCTCCGCTTCGCTCCGCTTACCTGCGGCCATGCGCGCCTGCGCAAATTCGGGGCACCTGTAACGGCTTACATCTTCAAGGTATATGAAAACACGTAGTTATATAGCCAGTGATCAGGTACATACAGGCACCATAAAGACCAAGTATTAGGATTCGATCAGCAGTTGAATAGGTTTTCTTTCAGCTATTTTTATGATTTGGTGAGATATTTTCAACATACAACACTGCGTGTTTTTTTTTCTCGATTCCGAATTGTTATGCTATAAGATAAAAAGAGTTTATTTCCGGTGTCGAGTCAATTATGAAATGACCTTAAGAAGGATAAACAAGATGCGTCGGAGCAGCGTTGATACGACGCTTGAATAGAATATAGACATTCTTTGGATAAAATCCTACCCTTTGTTCCGGGCGTATTCCCATTTTGTCGCAAAGACGAAGGTGTTTATCATGCGCACTGTTTTTTAGTGGGCGGTGCCCACCAATGAAACGTTGTTGAGGAAAAAGACTATGCAGCCACTGCGGCAACTGGCCTGGACCCTGCCTGAACATTTTATACTCTCTGATTTCCATTCTGCCCTGAATGATACCTTTGACCTGAAACCCGGTCGGACGAGTAAACATAACCGCAGCTGGTATGATACCTTTGACTGGCGGCTGTTTCGCAATAAACGGTTGTTGACCCGTGAGGGAACCCGGTGGGTTCTGTATGATTTTCACGGCAATACCCTGCAGAGCCTGTCCAGCCGTCGAAAAACCTGCCGTTTTTTTCGTGATTTCCCCGATTCTTCCCTGCGTGATGCCTTGAGGAAATTGCTTGATGTCCGCGCCTTGAGCGAACTGGGGGCAGAGGAGGTGCAGTCAACGGAACTCTGTATCCTCAACCGGGATAAGAAGATCGTGGCCTTCCTTGAATTGCAGACATCGATCAATCGCGACAGCGGGGAGCGGCTGCATACCGTCCGTCTGCAGGAAGTTCGCGGGTATTCCAAATGGTTCAGACAGACGGCTGATTTCCTGCAGCGGTTCGGGGTGAGAAAGCAGGCCGGTCCGGACGAAAACTTGCGGTTTCTTGTGCAGGGAAGCGGAAGGGAGCCGCTCGATTACAGCTCCGGGTACAATGTCCCCCTGGAACCGCAGATGACCGGTATTGAGGCGGTTTGTCATATCTACCGCTCCCTGCTTGAGAGTATGCACCGAAATGAACAGGGTGTCATTGAAGACCTGGACACGGAATTTCTCCATGACCTCCGGGTGGCTGTCCGGCGAACCCGTTCAGCCCTGGCCTTGATTAAGGACGTGCTGGCCCCGGAGGTCTCTGATCGGTTTAAAAAAGAATTTCGGTATATCGGTCAGATTACCGGTCCGGTCCGCGACCTGGACGTCTATCTGCTCAGTGAAGATGACTATAAGGCCAGGCTGCCGGAGCGTCTGCAGGAGGGGCTGGGTTATTTTTTTGAGGATCTTGCCGCCCGCCGGAAACGGGAGCAGCGGACACTGGTTCATTCTCTGCACGGTTCACGCTATAAACAGATACTTGCCGACTGGCAGCAGATACTTGATCTTCAGGCAGAGCTGCCTGCCGGGAAAAAGGGTGAACTGCCGATAGGTGTTCTTGCCGGAAAAATAATACATAAACGCTTTCGCCGGGTCCTGCGCGACGGCAGGAAAATTCACCCGGGCACGCCGGACAGTGAGCTGCACCGGCTGCGGATTGAGGGCAAAAAGCTCCGTTACTGCCTCGAATTCTTTGCCTCGCTTTATGACCGGGAGCAGATGAAGCAGTTGATCCGGCAGCTCAAGATACTGCAGAATAATCTGGGTGACTTTAATGACCTTTCCGTTCAGCAGGAGATGCTGGCCGGGTATCTCTCGCAGATCCGTCCGGGAACACGAAAATCAAGAGAACTGGCAGCTGCAATCGGTGGATTGATGACGGATCTTGCCGACCGCCACCGGCAGGTCCGCACACATTTTGAGGAAACGTTTGCCAACTTTGCCGGTAAGAAAAACCTGGCTTTGTATCACTCACTGTTCGGCTGATACAGTGGTTGCCGTTGTTGGATATATCGCTTTTAACAAACCGTAAAAGTCGGGGGGATTATGGCTGTTATTGCCGTGTACAACATCAAGGGCGGTGTCGGAAAGACCGCAACCAGTGTCAACCTGGCCTACCTGTCCGCCTGCAGCGGTAAGAAGACTCTGCTCTGTGATATGGATCCACAGGGTTCGGCCAGCTATTATTTTCGGATCAAACCGGCGAAAAAATTTACCGCCGATGCATTGCTCAAGGGCGGTAAGGTCATTTTCAAAAATATCCGGGGAACGGATTATCCCAACCTTGACCTGTTGCCGGCTGACTTTACCTACCGCAATCTGGATCTGGCCCTGGACGATTTTAAAAAGTCGACCCAGCGCATCAGCAAGATCCTCAAGCCGCTGACCCGTGAATATGACCATATCTTTCTTGATTGTCCGCCCAATATCACCCTGTTGTCGGAAAATATTTTTACAGCGGCCGATATGCTCCTCATTCCCTTTATCCCGACAACCCTTTCCATGCTTTCATTTGAGAAGCTGCTCGATTTTTTCAAACGAACCGGGATTAATCGGAAAAAACTGTATGTCTTTTTCTCCATGGTGGAAAAGAGGAAAAAGATGCACCTTGATATGATGGCTCGGTTTGCCGGGAGAAAACGGGTCCTGCGCCAGTCCATTCCTTTCCTGGCCGATGTGGAAAAAATGGGGATTTACAGAAAACCGGTGCTGGAAATAACCCCGAATTCACCGGCCTCCCGCGCCTACCGGAATATGTGGCGTGAAGTCGAAAGGATATTGGCCAAAAAAATTCCTTAAACACCCCGGGCTTCCCCTGGTCATTTGTACTCATTGCATATATACCATCGCAGGACAGTAAACCCTGTGTCGGAATACAAAAACGTGGAGAAACGCATTATGCCTGTCGCTGAAGAGAATTTAATCTGGATTGATCTGGAGATGACCGGTCTTGATCCTGGCCGCGACCAGATTATTGAAATAGCGACTATTGTCACCGGTCCCGAACTCGATATCCTCGCTC
>DRKH01000039.1 GCA_011051825.1 Desulfobulbus sp. | reverse complement strand
GGCCGACCGGCTGCTTGCCGCGGTCAACTCCCTGCTCACGCCCGGCAGCGGCCATCCACGCCGGGGCTGTCGCCGTTCCGGGCCCTGAGTGCATAATCACTGCCGGACCGGAGAGAAGAGGAGCGGTTCACGAGATTGCGGTGGGCCCACCGGCGCTCCGCGCCCCAGCACGACTGGACCAGATTTTTTTAACTTCACAGCCACAACGAACGATGAAAATAATTTCTTTATGGAACTTTCATTTACCCGCAGAGCGGGCGGGCAACCTTGTTGTGAAACCAAAGACAAAGATTAACCTGATTAGGTACAAAGCTCAGCTTTTCACAAATCAGGGATAACATCGCTTGTTCATCCGGATTGCAGAACCCAGTAAATTCATCACAATTTCGCTGGGTTCGTAATAACCTTGGCATTCAGCGATGGTATCCCTTGTATCAGGCTGAGGATCGTAGATAATCAGAAAGAGTATTCTTGTTGCACCGCAGAGCGGTATAACAAGAATACTCTTGCCGTCCAGACCGGTGAAATGGTTATCCCCTTACAAAATCTTTCTTAAACAAAAATTGTATAAAAATGAAAAAACTGTGACCTGGGTAGCAGAAAGACTGAATTTTTTCTTTTATTCTCCTCCCCAACCTTTTCATCCCTTCACAAACGACCAATCCAACATGGAGCCTGAACAATGGATACCGGAACAATACGTATGGTTGATGGAAATGAGGCGGTGGCCTCCGTGGCTTACCGGATAAACGAACTGGCGGTCATCTATCCGATTACCCCCTCTTCTCCCATGGCCGAACATTTCGACGAATGGGCCACCGAGGGCAGGAAAAATATATGGGGCAACGTGGTTTCCATTACTGAAATGCAGGCCGAAGGCGGGGCAGCCGGCGCCGTTCATGGCGCTCTGCAGGCCGGCGCCCTGACAACCACATTTACCGCTTCCCAGGGGCTCCTTTTAATGATCCCCAACATGTACAAGATTGCCGGTGAACTGTCGCCGTTTGTGCAGCACGTCGCCTCCCGTTCCCTGGCCGCCAACGGCAGCTCTATCTTCGGGGACCATCTCGATGTCATGGCCTGTCGTCAGACCGGGTTTGCCATGCTGGCCTCCGGCTCCGTGCAGGAGGCGCATGATTTCGCCTGTATTGCCCAGGCCGCAAGCCTCGAGAGCCGTCTCCCCTTTCAGCATTTCTTTGACGGCTTCCGCACCTCGCATGAGGTTTCCAAGTTCACAGGACTTGGCGATGATGATCTCCGCGTTATGATCAATGACGACCTGATCAAGGCCCACCGGCAAAGGGCCTTAAGCCCGGAACGTCCGGTACTGCGGGGAAGCTGGCACAACCCGGACACCTATTTCCAGTCCCGGGAGGCATCCAATGCCTTCTACCTCGCCTGTCCGGAAATCGTCTCCGGGGTCATGGATCGTTTTGCCGAGCAAACCGGCCGCAGGTATCATCTCTTTGATTATTTTGGTGACCCGCAGGCCGAAAAAGTCGTTATCCTCATGGGATCCGGGGCCCAGGTCGCCAGAGAAACCGTGGAGTACCTGAACGCAAAAGGCGACAAGGTCGGCGTCCTGATGGTTCGCCTGTTCAGGCCCTTTTCCGGCAGGGACTGCATCGCCGCCCTCCCCTCTTCGGTACAGGGAATCGCGGTGCTGGATCGGACCAAGGAACCCGGTTCCGCAGGTGAACCGCTGTACCTTGATGTTACAGCCGCCCTGCGCGAGACGGAAGTGGCCGGCCGCTCTCCTTTTGCCGGACAGCCCTGTATCATCGGCGGCCGCTATGGACTGGGCAGCAAAGAATTCACGCCGACCATGGTCAAAGCCGTTTTTGATGAACTCGACCGCCCGACCCCCAGGCACTCCTTCAGTGTCGGTATCGAGGATGACGTAACCAATGGTTCGCTGCCCTACGACAGGGAGCTTGATATCGAACCCGATGACGTCCACCGGGCTGTGTTCTTCGGCCTTGGCGCTGACGGCACGGTTGGTGCCAATAAGAACTCCATCAAGATCATAGGCAACGAGACCGACTATTACGCCCAGGGATATTTCGAGTACGATTCTAAAAAGTCCGGTTCCATGACAATCTCTCACCTGCGGTTCGGACCACGCCCCATCCGTTCCGCCTACCTTATCAAACGAGCCGGATTTGTCGCCTGTCACCGCTTTGAATTTCTGGAAAAATATGATGTCCTCAAATATGCCGCTCCAGGCGCGGTCTTTCTGCTCAATGCGCCCTATGCAGCCGATGAGGTCTGGGAACACCTGCCCGAAGAGGTCCAGACGGAACTGATTGCCAAAAAGATCAAATTCTATGTGATCAAGGCCAATGCAGTAGCCCAGGTTATCGGACTCGGGGTTCGCATAAACACGATCATGCAGACCTGTTTTTTTGCCCTCTCCGGGATTATTGATCCGGATCTGGCCATGACCAGAATCAAGGAGGCCATTGAAAAAACCTATGCCCACAAAGGTGATGAGGTCGTTAAACTCAACTTTGCGGCAGTTGATGGCGCCCTGGACAACCTGCATGAAGTCCAGGTCCCGAACAAGGTAACAAGCAGTCATGTCAGGCCGCCGATAGTCTCCGATGCAGCGCCGGAGTTTGTCCAGGAAATAACCGCCCGCATGCTGGCCCGGGAGGGGGACCTGCTGCCGGTGAGCGCCCTGCCCGTTGACGGTACCTGGCCCCTGGGGACAACCCAGTGGGAAAAACGGAACATCGCCCTGAATATCCCGCTCTGGGATCCGGACAGCTGTATCGAATGCGCCCGGTGTTCTTTCTCCTGTCCGCATGCCGCCATCCGGGTGAAGGTCTATGAGCCGGATGATCTGGCAACAGCACCGGAGGGATTTCAATCCAGGGAATTTCGCTCTAAAGAATTTACCGGCAAACGCTTTACCGTCCAGGTCGCGCCCGAAGACTGCACCGGCTGCGGCCTGTGCGTCGAAGTCTGCCCCGGCATTAACAAGGCTGCGCCTGAGCGTAAGGCCATCAACCTGGAATCCCGGATCGACAATCTCGAGGTCCAGAAGAAAAATTATTCATTTTTCCTGGACCTGCCGGAGATGGATCGTACCAGGATATCCAGGATGAACGTGCGAACCTCACAGCTCCTGCAGCCGTTGTT
>DRKH01000038.1 GCA_011051825.1 Desulfobulbus sp. | reverse complement strand
GGTGATCTGCGGGTGGATCTGGTTTCGCCTGCGGGCCAGGTTGTGCGGCTGCACGACCAGGTTGGAGGATCGGCCGATAATCTCAAGCGATCCTATGATACAACCTCTACCTCTGATCTCGGTGATTATCTCGGCCAGTCAATGCAGGGGGAATGGCAGCTTCAGGTGCGTGACCTTGCGCGCCTGGATACCGGTACCCTCATTTCCTGGTCGATTACGCTCGAATATTGAGGGCGACGACGGCAATAAGGACGGGACATCGATTGGTTAAGGGTTCGCTCAACAATAACTTCGTAGAGGTGAGGTGTAATATGGACATTTAGAGAAGTGATCTGATTGCATGCAACCGCAGGCGTAGCAGGGCTACGTTGAGGATTGCATAATTGAAGATCGCTTTTCTAAATGTTCAAAGTGCGCCTCAGAATGCGAAGTTATTGTTGAGCGAGCCCTGAGGGCGGGAAATACCCTTAACCATAATCCCGGCCGATGTTTTGTTACGGGTTGCGGGTTCATTTTATGACCGGAATCTCTTTTGATCCGGTCGGGGTCGTGCCGGCTCACTGGTAACCGTTCACTGCAGCCCGAGTTTTTTGCGTGCCTTTTTAAGCGCTGCCTTGAGCGCCGGGTTTCCTGCATATTGTTCAGGCAGGTTCCCACTGATGGCCTTTAAGGTGTTCTGCAGCGGCTTGATTTCAGGACCGGAAGCGGTTTTTGCATCTTCAGTAATATTTTTCAGGGCAACCACGTATTCCGCAAGAGAGACAAACGGCTGTATCTCTCCGGGCTCCTGACGGTTGAGCTGTTCGGTTATGCTGTAGCCCGGGTCACCGTAACACTGGTAGGCACCCCAGGTGTTGACCGTTGGATGTCTTCTTCGGGTCGTTGCCCTGGCCTCTTTGACCGCATCGCCGAAAGATCGGCCCTGGAGAAAAACCGTATAAAATGTTCGGGCAAATGTCCGGGCGGCACCGTCATTGACCGCCCAGCCCGCTGCAACAACGGCCTTCACTCCCTGTTCGATGAGCTGGCCGGCAAGGTTGGCCGCCAGTTGATACCGTTTTTCCATATACTGTTCCTGCCCGCCTTTGATTTTTCCCAGGTAACAGCAGTTGATAAAGACAAAGGCCGGGGTGACGGGCATCTGACGAATTTCCATCGGCGTGAGAAACTGATTGTCGCCGATCACCATTCCGGTTATCCGGCGGGATTTTTTTTGTTCGGGATTTCCGTTTTCCCGGGCAGGGCCCTCTTCCGGAACTTCATAGTCCACAACTCCGTGTCCTGCCAGGTGCAGGATGCCGAACCTGCCGGTCATCAGCCGGGAGAGGATCTCGACTCCTGTCTTCCGGATCAGCAGGTTTTCGCCTCGTATCTCTACACCGCCTTGTTCAAACACCCGGGCCACCTCCCGTGCTTCCTCCTGCGCTCCGGGAAGTTCCGGAAACCGGCTGTTTGATCCGGAAAACGGATCTCCTGCAACCAGGGCATTCAGGTCGGAACAGATATGTGCCGGTACGATATTTCGGGTGGCCAGTTGTCTGATCATTCCGGTCTTGATGGCAAGGGCCTGGTTGCCTTCACGACCTGCATATTCCATCAGCTCCCATGGGTATGAGGCTGCAGTTGCATCAACAACAAGCACCAGACGCCGGTTTTCAGCGGCCTGTCCTTTCAGTTCGGCCGGGACCATCAGCTCAAAGAGTACCCGGCCCGCATTTTTGCTTGCCGAGGTCTGGGTCGTCAGCTCTTTTAAAAACGGCTCAATAGACTGTCGCTGCAGCGGCTGGATCCGCATGTCCGCCCGGGCGCGGTCCGAAAAGGCCGTGTACTTCAGGCCGCCGTCCGCGGTTCCTTCTATACGCAGCCGTTGCCACCACTGCGCATCCTCGATGAAATGGGCCCGGGTCCTGCCGCCATCCCCTTCTGTTATCGTCTGCTCACAGGTAACAGTGTCCACGAACTCTATGTTTTGTCTACATTCCAGCAGGGCATACTGGGCATCAATGGCTATGTCCTCGTAAAGCTCAATAAAATCCAGCCTGGAAATCGTCAGGTCGGCGTTGTCGGCTGGGCCGGCCAGGACGGTATTGGCCTGCAGTACGGCCCGCAAAACTGCGGTCACGGAATCCCGGACACTCAGTCGCCGGGCACCGGTGCCGATCAGTAATGTGGAGAGGGCTATCGGCTGGTTCCTGAACACCTTCTTTTCCCGGCAGATCAGGCCGAACCGGATAACCGCATCACGAAAACAGCGGGTCAAACCACCGGGGGTCAGATCCCCGACTATGCCGAGGCCGACAATAACGGCTCCGGGAAAGTTGTCATCTTCATCGCCAAGCAGGATCTCGCTGGTCATGAGCGGTCCCGGGTATACTCCCCTGCGCTGACGACGGCTCAGACGGTGATCCAGCCGTTCATCCAGGGCCGCTTCCGCGCTGACGATAGTGTCCCCCTGGTAATGGCCTACCGCCAGTGGCGAGCGGGCAAAACAGAGGTTGCCATGGATGACGGAGACCTGTAACGGCGCTCTGGCTGGTCTTTTCCGCCGACCGCCATGGATGTCTTTCCCCATGCCGGCGGCCAACAGCTGCCTCTGGTCGGGGAAAATGTCCACCCGGTCCGGAGGGAGAATCTGTTCTTCATCCAGGCCCCGTGCCACCGGTGGCTGGGTTGCCAGCAGTGTGGTTGACCCGGTTTCCAGGATCTGGACAAAGGCCTTGTATGCCGGCCTGTAATCCGGAATATCGCCGTGAACCGCATTGACAAACCAGTGGTTGATACCCTTCGGAATACCGGTTTCCCAAGGAACCCGGCCGTCACCCCTTGTGGTGGCTGTAAAGCGAACCTCCCGGCTGCCGGGGCCGCTTTCCTCCACTCTGACCGAGATCGGTGTTGTCTCTGCATGACCGGCAACATAGGAGACAACCTCGGGGTCGAGTTCGACTTTGAACAGTTGTCGCCACGTTTTCCGGGCCTTGTTGAGGGCGGTTTCGGTGGGGCGTTTCCATTGTCTGCCGAAAATGGTTTTGAACTTGTCCCAGAGCTCGTCGTTGAGTTCCATTCGGCCGTTGTCATCTACGGGCAGCAGTTCCAGTATGCCTGGAAATTTACGGAGAACGTCAAGGAGTTGGTCCTGGTCGTGGCGCAGGTCCGCAAGGGCGAGCGTCTGTATCATCCGCTCCTGGCGGGCAAAAATTCTGGGGATGGAGTAGGAACCCCGGTTAGGGGTACCGAGCATCAATATCCGGGAACCCTCCCGGTTGCGCATTCTTTCCCAGGTCTGTGGGCAGCGACTCATCATGGCCCGGGTGACCAGACCACCCATGGAATGGGCTAGAATGCGAACCGGTCTGGTGGAGCTGTCCAGCTGTTTCTCGACGGCCCTGCCGAGTGCAAGGCCGGTCTCAAGGACCGATTTGCGCCAGTCATAGCCATAGGGAATGACGATGTGGCTTTTGCCCAGGTAGTCGATAAGGTCGCCGTAGACACTGGGAACCGGCTGTCGAGCCTCCACATTCCTGGCCGTGATTCGCAGGTCGGTAAATCGTCCCCGGACCAGGTCGAAAAAATCGATCCAGATACGATCGCCGGCAATGCTGAGATAACTGCCCGTGATCCCGGGCAGGACAAATACTGTCGGCATATCTTCCGTCTGTGCAGGCCCGACCGCCGCCATACGGGCAATGTGTACGTCCTGCTGCGCTTCAAGGATAAAGCCCCGGGGCGGACGCGCCCGGTCGGTCAGCCCGGCAAGGAGGCCGTTTCTGGTTCGGGAATTTTCAAAGTATCGAAAATGATTGATATCGTTTCCCTGGTCAAACAGGACCGGAACCGGTTTTTCCCGGCGGGCACCGCCATCCATGGAAGGGGTGTTCACCACCAGATCATGGTCGCTTTCATAGAAGCGGTCGAGAAAGAACAGGCTTATTTTCTTGAAAATTCCGGTGGGCTCGATATCTCCCTTGATAACGGCCAGATGTGCCTTGACGCTTT
>DRKH01000037.1 GCA_011051825.1 Desulfobulbus sp. | reverse complement strand
TTGTCGGTAAGGGTACGACTGTGATCTTCGAGTTCCTGTCGGAAAAGATCGAGCATGGAGAGCTCACTCAGGTCACCCGAGAGCCCTTTTACCGGTCTGTTGTCGGTCTCTGTCGGTGGTGGCTCTTCTCCCGGAGCGGGGGCGGTCCGCTCAGCGACGGTAGTGTCAGGGGCGGGCGCAGCCAGCCCGCGAAAGGTGGTGACCAGTTGATCAATTTTTTGATGCTGTTCCGCAATTCGGTCGGCCAGTTGTTCCTCGGGAATGCCGGCAATATCACCCAGCAGGTCTACTCCGGCAAGCAGAATGTCGATATCGGCGGAACAGAGGCGGATCCCGCCATTCTGGGCGGTACTGAATACATCTTCCATTGCATGGGTCAGTTCCACGAGGCTGTCGAAGTTGACGATGCGGGCCGCGCCTTTAATGGAGTGTGCCGCCCGCATCAGTGCTGCCAGTGCATCCGGATCGGCAGGATTGTTTTCCAGCACCAGCAGTTCATCAACAAGAGTGGAGCAGTGGCTCTCCGCTTCCATGCGAAAAAGCTCGACCATGGACATCTCGCTCAGGTCTTTGTTGACTGTGCTCATAAATGCCTCATCATGGTGTCAAAGAGAATTTTCTCATTCAGGAAGCCGACCTCGAAATCGTTGACGCAGAGGATCCCCTTGCTGAATGCGGCCTTTGACCCGGACACGGTAATGGGCAGTTGCTGCAGCATTCCCTCGGCGTAGCGATAGGTCCCGAATACCTCGCTGACCGGAAAGACAATGCGCTGGTCCTTGCTGGCCACAACAACCAGCCGTTCCGGGGAGATATATCTTTTTTTGATTACAGGTTTTTCAAAACGGTCGATACCCAGGACCGCTCCTATTGAAAAACAGATTTCCAGTTTGCCACGGATATTGACCAGACCGCGCAGAACCGTGTTGTCCCGGTGGGGCAGGCTGTGGATCTTGCCCATGTCAACGACTTCCTGGATAAGCCGGGCCGGCAACCCCAGCCATTCCCCGCCGGCACGGAAGATGAAAGCGGAATGGATGGTTGTCTCTTTTTTATCCGGCGGGCTGGCAAAGGTTACGGTCCATTCTTCTCGATCAACATCCTCGATGGGGCGTTCCAGCAGACGACGACCGGCATAGGAGTAGACGTGACAATTCCGGCAATGGCCCGTTTCGGCAAGCTTCGGGCAGCGTTCCCTGCTATCGCCCCAGACCCCGATCCTGTTCCAGCAGTCCCCAATCGGTTTTTCTTGACTGACAGATTGTTTTGACACCGTTACTCCTCTCTTTGCTGGATTTTTCGAACTCGTCTTCTGTAGTTTACCGCCCTGGCATGCTCTCCTGTCTGCTCAGCCAAAAGAGACAATAAAAACAGACTTTCCTCGTGCTCCGGGTCGAGATACAGGGCTTTGCGCAGGAGTTCGACCGCTGCTTCCGGCTGCCCCAGGCTGTCACGGATAACCCCAAGCAGGTAATACCAGCGGCTTGAAGGTCCGGAGTTCTGCAGGTGTTGCTCACAGGCTTCAGCGGCCTGTTCGAGTTTTCCTGTGTCGGCCATGAGTAACACTGTTTCAAACATGTCATCATCGTTCTCGGTCGGCGGCAAGGAGGGGGGAGGGGAGGGCTCCGGGGGTGGTTGTACAGCCTGCGGCCGTAGATCCGTCAAGATCCTGTCCGGCTCTGCCGGCAGCAACATCCCGTGGTGCGCAGTGCCGGGTTCCGGGCATGTTTCAACGACAACCTCCTTATCCTTCTTGTGGAAGGCAAAGGAATCAGCGCGGCTACAACGGAGGAATCTGCTGTCGAGAAACAGGTTTGCCTCGGCGTGACCGGTGAACAGTATGCCGCCGGGGACGAGCATGGTGTAGAGGTCGTCAATGACTTTCTGCTGGGTTTCCGGACTGAAATAGATGAGAATGTTCCGGCAGAAAATTATATCAAAATGTCCCAGGGACTCGGTAAAGGAGGCATCCGTGATATTGCCCCGGGCAAAGTGCACCTTTGCCCGGATGGATTCCCGAATGACGAATTCCTTGTCCACCGGGGTAAAAAAGATGTCACGGAAGGAAAGATCGGTGGAGCGGAAGGAGTTCTTCCCATAGACACCCCGCCGGGCAATGGCGAGGGCCCGCTCACTGATGTCTACGGCTTTTATGTAGACGTGGTTCAGGTTGATTCCGGCCTGCAGCAGGGCCATGATGACGGAATAGGGTTCCTCTCCGGTTGAGCAGGGCAGGCTCAGGATTCTGAATAGAAAATGCCGGCTGCGTTCTTGCGCCTTCAGTATCCGTTCCGTCAGGATGTTGAAGGATTCCTTGTGCCGAAAAAACCAGGTTTCGGGGACAACGACTTCTTCGGTAAGACAGCCCAGCTCATCGGCCGAGGTTGCAACCTGTTGAGCATAGCTGTCAACATCCTCAACACGGAGGGCGTCCATGCGATGTTGAATGGCCTGCCTGAAAGTGGAATCGCTGACGGTGTCAACATTCAGGCCAATGGACTGCTCAAGCAGGTCGACGATTTTCTGTGTGGCGGAATTCATTGGAATGTGCTCATCAGCACTCCATGCCGGAGTGTATCCGGAGGTGGAATCCCACTCCGGAGAAACTGTTGTTGCCTGCGGCTGCAGGCGGCAATGCACACCGATCATGCCGCCATATTTCCTGGTTGACGCACGGGTTACACATACAGAGGCTAAAGGTGGAAGATATTCTGCATGGCTTCTCGGGGGATCATCTGCGCTACGTCAAACCACTGAACCATCTCTTCGCTGCCCGATTGACTAATATTGGCATTCAATGCCTCGTCGATAAAGACGCCGGAACTCTGTTTCTCTCTCAGCTGGCTCCTGACCACATCGGTGACTTTCTCAGCGATCAGGCCGATCAGCTTTTTTCCCCCGTCGGTCAGGGGATAGTACACCAGGATAATGCGGGTTGAGTACACCTTTTTACAGGGAATGCCCTCGGTAAGGGCGCAGAGATCCAGGATCGGGACAGCCTCACTGTGATAGTTGATAATCCCGGAGATGTACCCCGGTGACGAGGGTATTTTTTTTAGTTTGAGCAGTGGAATTATTTCAACAACTTCACTGGAGTCCAGGGCAAATCGGCCATTGCCGGTTTCAAAGAGCAGAAGAAGCATGGTTTATTCCCGTTCAGGTGACCTTGAACCGTGAAACCGCCTCCTGCAGGCCCTGGGCGGCCTGCTGCAGCTGTTCAATGGTTATGCTCATCTGGCTGATTGATTCGGCGGAATGCTGGGCCGCTTCATTGAGCTGGCTTGTGGATTCGCTGATCTGTTTTGCTCCCAGGGACTGGGCCTTGATACCCTCACTGATGCTGGCAATCTGTGGTCTGAGGACCTGTACGTGCTCGATAACCCCTTCAATCCGTTCTCCGCCATCCTGGATATCGGAGACGCTGACCCGTACATCTTCGGCAAATTTGTCAATGGCCATTACTGCTGAAGAAACAGCGGACTGTACCCCCTGGACCATCTGTTCAATATCATAGGTGGCCACCGCCGTCTGGTCGGCAAGTCGGCGGATCTCTGTGGCGACAACCGCAAATCCGGTCCCGTATTCTCCGGCCTTTTCCGCTTCAATGGCGGCGTTTAAGGAGAGCAGGTTGGTCTGGTCGGCCACTTTGTTAATGGTCTTGACCACACTTGCGATATCGGTTGCCCTTTCACTGAGGATGGAGAGCTTGTCGACAATTGCGCCGGTCGCGTCTTGCATTTTCACCATGGTTTTGTCGATATGGCTCAACCCGGCGTGACCGTTCTCGGCTGCGTAAGCGGCATTTTTCGTCAGGCTGTTGACGCTTTTCATTGTGGTCATCAGGCTTGCCGAGGTGGCGGCAATCTCGGTGGTGGAGGCGGCAATTCCGCTGGCCGTGGCTGCATGTTCGTTGGCCGTGGCTTCCTGTTGCTTGCTGGTGGCGGCGAGTTCGGTGATCGAGCTGGTTACCTGGATACCGGCGTGCTGAATCTGGCTGACCAGCTCGGCAAGATAACCGGCCATCTGATTGAATCCGTCTATAAGGACGCCGAACTCGTCCTGGCTCTTGTAATCAAGCTTATAGGTGAGGTCACCCTGCATAACAATGTGTAAGGCCTTGGTGAGTCTGGCCAGAGGTTCTTCTATGGAGCGCATTAATAAAAAACCGGCCAGGAGGCCGATGAGGAGTCCGGCGGCAATGGTTGCCATAAAGGCACGTATGGAAAGTGCATATCGACGTTCTGCCTGGAGATATTGCTCTCGGACCGTTGTTACCCGATCCAGAATCAGGGCGTTGACCCTGGTTTCGAATTCCTGCTCAAAGGGTTCCAGCTGCTCGGCAAACAGACTGTCGATTTTGTCGATATCCTGATTCTGGAGGGCGGTAATAAGATCCTTGATGAGTGTCCTGGCTTGCATGAACAGGGGCTTGGACGGGGTGAACCAGTCGACATCGTCACCGGTATTTGACATGCTTTCCTGCTGGAGCGCCGATAATTTCTCATCAAAGAGAGCAGCTGCCTTGACAACTCGTTTTGTTGCATCTTCTTCGGTTATCTGTTCGTACAGGAGCCTTTCCACCGTGCCGGTGACATTGAATTTAAACAGCTCGTTGATCAGCCGCAGCTGTTCCATGGGTTTGACATGGTTCTCGTACACCCTGGACAGGGACTGTTTGGTACTTCGCATACCCAGAAGACCGCCTGCCCCCGAGGCAAAGAGGAGCAGGAGTAAAAAAGAAATAAAAAACAGCAGGCGCCAGCGAACGCTGATATTCTTGGTAAATTGGAGGATCATCATCTCTTTCTCTTTTTGTAACACATTAGGATCAGGGCCGGAAAACTGTGGACCTTCGCCCGGAGCATGGCGGCCTGAGTACATCTTTATTTCGGTTTCCAGTATATCATAAGAATTGGAATAGCAAGAAAGGAAAATGAAATCCGCTGTTATTCCGCTTTTGCAATTTTATTGCTGCAGCGGATCCCGCATAGAAAAATGACTGTCGTTTGCGGGTGCTCTTTCCA
>DRKH01000036.1 GCA_011051825.1 Desulfobulbus sp. | reverse complement strand
GGTGATCTGCTTGAGGGAGATGACGGGTTTTCCCTTGAAACCTTGAAAAAGAAGGTGCGATCCGGGCCACGACCTCCGGTGCATGACGAAAAGTTGTATGAGTTGTAAGCCGCTGCTGTGTATAGCTTTTGAGAACCACGGATGAACGTTTGTCTGAAAACAGCGGGTTTCGAGTTCCGAGTTTCGAGTTTCGAGTTCTAAGTTTAAAGTCAGCCGCCTTCGACGGTTGTTATTTGTAAAACATGTGACCAGGTACAACATTTCTTGCTTGATATGACCCCAGGTTGATTACCCCGTGATCAGTTGCAGGTTTTCCGTGTGCATCAGTGGGGTTAAAGACCGCCGTGTAGAGAGTCTCAGGCAACAAGCCTCCGGAGCCAGTCGAGCCAGGATTGGAAGCCGTCTCCGGTCGTTGCCGATAGGTGCATGATCTCAAGTCCCGGTTGAATGCGCCTTGCCTCCCTGTCGGCTTCGTCTAAAGAGAAATCAAAATAGTCCAGCAGATCGGTTTTGGTGATGACAAAGAGATCCGCTCCGTGAAAGGTGGTCGGATATTTGGCGGGTTTGTCCGAACCCTCGGGCACTGAAACCAGGATCACCCGTTTATGTTCGCCCAGGTAAAATGTAGCCGGGCAGACCAGGTTGCCGACATTTTCAATAAAAATCAGATCGTATTTTTTCCCTCCGGCAGTCTCCCGGTTGCTGTTTGCCTGGTCTTCCAGCGCGTGCAGCCCCTTGTGGACCAGGGGCGCATCGAGATGGCAGGCTCCGCCGGTGGTCAGCTGAACTGCGGCTACTCCTTTGGCCCGAATCCGGTCCGCATCCCGTTCGGTTTCAATATCCCCTTCAATGACTCCTATCCGCATCTCGGTGCCAAGCGCATCAATGGTATGCTCCAGCAGGGAGGTCTTGCCTGCTCCCGGGCTTGAAATCAGGTTGATCGCAACTGCGCCCATGCGCTCGATGTGGTTCCGGTTGGCCTCGCCCTGTCGGTTATTGGCCTCGAGCAGGTTTTTGTTGACTTCGACGATTCGGGTATCTGAGGTGTCTGTCAGTTGACAGCCGCAGGTGTTGCACATGGTTTACTCCATTTCAAGCTGTTTAAGGATCAGTTCATCCCCGCCCCTGGTGGTGCAGTGCTCAGACCCGCAGGCCGGACAGGGCCTGTCGGCGGAAAAGGATCGTGACGGCATGGTTTGGCTGTTGCGGCCTGTAAAGGTCTTGCCGCATTGCAGGCAGCAATATTCCGGGCTTGGGGTTTCAAGGGTAAGGGCAGCTTCTCTGGTCGGCTTCTGTTCCCGCTTCAGGGCTTCAAAACCAAAGCAAAAGGAATCGGTTACAATCCCGGAAAAAGGGCCGATGATGACGGTAACGTTGATGATCTTTTTCGCCTGATGTTCTTGGGCAAGGGCCAGTATCTGGTCGATCAGGCTGCGGGCCAGGGACAGTTCATGCATGGGCGATGGTGTAGCCGGCCCGGTCAAGCCTGTTTGTGATCTCGGTTCCGATTTCCGCTACCCGTTGCTGCAGGGTTTCGGTGAGTTCCAGGCCCAGTGATATGTCTTCGGGGACGGCACAGAGAAAATCGATGGTTTCCGGTTCGTTGCCGCGCAGCCTGCATATATCGATAATTTCCAGGATGCCCAGCTGATGGGGCGACATGGAGGTATGGATATTTTTGCCGCTTATAGCCCTGTTGTCCAGGTATTCCAGGGTTCCGGGCGGGTTGTCCGATTTGATAACATCGACAACCATGACCCAGTCCGAATCTTCGAGAATAGGGCCCAGGTAGATCCCAGCGGTTCCGGCATCGTGCAGGTGCACATTTTCGGGAAAGGCATAGGTCTTTTCAAGGTGTTTGATCACATGAACCCCGAATCCCTCGTCACCCATCAACAGGTTGCCGATACCAAGGATGGCTACGTTTTTTGTCATATGTTCAGGATTTTTTCGGCATGTATTTTGTGCCGTTGAAAATTGATGAAATCATGCCTTCCTTGGAACTGACATCATTCCAGATTACGATATAGAGATGCGTGGCAACAAAAATTAAAAAATACCACGTGAACAGATAGTGGAGAAACCGCGCCTGCTGCTGCGTTCCAAGCAGCTTTAATCCCCAGACCTGCCAGAACGTACTTTCCGGATAGAGCATGTAAAATCCGGAGATGATCTGGAGTGCCGCTACAATAAAGGTGATAAAGTACACCATTCCGCCCAAGGCATTGTGGCCCAGCCGGTGCTCTGCAGTGTTCCCCATGTAGAGATAATATTTCAAGGTGGCCAGCAGGTTTTTAATGTTTCGAGGGGTAATGGGGAGAAAGTCCCAGAACCGTTCCTGACGGTTGCCGAACAGGAGCAGGTACACCCTGGCCAGCAGTGCTCCGGTAAAGACAAAGCCGGCGATGAAGTGGATATAGCGCATGGTGGCGACAGGGAAAGTTGAGCTGCCCTCAAGCATGGTATTGGTCCAGGGGAAGTGAATGTACAGCCCCGTAATTACCAGAGTGACAAATGAGAGGGCAAAACACCAGTGAAACAATCGGAGCAGAATGGACCATGCCTGATGTCGGGTGTACTGCATAATGACCTCCTACGGGTTTCGGGTTCCGAGTTTCGGGTTCCGGGTTGCGACGTCGTTTGTTGCCGGGAGCGGTAGCTGACATAAGCAGAACCTGATGAACGGAGATATCTTCACGTCACACTACCTTTACTTTGGTCAACTCCGTGCCCTCCGGGTCGAGCATGTGGACCGCGCAGGCGATGCAGGGGTCAAAGGAATGCACCGTGCGCAGAACTTCAAGCGGTTGCTCCGGTTCGGCCATGGGGTTGCCGACCAGGGAGGCCTCGTATGGGCCGGGCACGTCTTTGTCGTCGCGTGGGCCGGCGTTCCAGGTGGACGGGACCACGCACTGGTAGTTTTTGATCTTTCCGTCTTTGATGACGATCCAGTGCGAGAGTGCGCCACGCGGCGCCTCGTGAAAGCCGAATCCCTGCTGGGTGCCTTTCGGGAAGGTTGGTTTGTTGAAAATTTCATAATCACCGGAGCCGATATTGTCGACCAGCAACTGCCAGTGCTTAATGGAGAGATCAGCCAGCATGGAAGCCCGTATGGCCCGGGCCAGATGCCTGCCCGGAGTTGATTGCAGGGCGTCCGCTCCGACCTGGGCCCCGGCCAGTGAACTGACTCTGGACAGGGTATCGTTGACGTATTTTGTCGTCAACTCGTGACCCTGGGCATAGCCGACCAGCACCTGGGCCAGCGGCCCGACCTGCATGGGCTGGTCCTGAAAGCGCGGTGCCTTGAGCCAGGAGTATTTGCCGTCATCCTGAAAGTCGGTATACTTCGGAACCGTATCCTCTTCATACGGGTGCCGGGTCCAGTCGCCATCGTACCAGGAGCGGGCAATGCATTCGACGACGTTGTCACGGAAGTAGCTGTCATTGAAGCTGGTGATGCCCTTGACCGTTCCCAGGTCGCCGCCCATGATGGTGCCGCCGGGCAGGTCAAACTTGGTGCCTTTGGTATCCAGGACCATATCCGGTACGGCCAGATAATTGGTCACGCCTTTACCGTACTGGAGCCAGTCCTTGTACAGGGCGCCGATGGCAATAACATCGGGCAGGTAGACCTGCTGGATGAAGCCTCGTACCTCTTCGGCCAGCTGCTTGACCCAGTAGAGCCTTTCGGTATTAAGGGTTGCCTCGTTATCCGGATTGATAGCTGCGGTAACCCCGCCTACCGACATGTTCTGTACGTGCGGATCCTTGCCGGAAATAATGGCAATGGCCTGGTCGGCCTTGCGCTGGTAATCCAGAGCTTCGAGGTAATGGGAAACCGCCATCAGGTTTGCCTCGGGCGGCAGGATCATGGCCGGGTGGCCCCAGTAGCCGTTGGCAAAGGGGCCCAGCTGTCCCGAGTCGACGATGGCCTGCACTTTGGCCTGAACGGTTTTAAAACGGTTTGCCGAGTTGCCCGGCCAGTTGGAAAGCGTTTCGGAGAGTTGTACCGTCTTGCCGATATCGGCCTGGAGGGCGGAAACCACGTCCACCCAGTCGAGGGCGGACAGGATGTAGAAATGGACGATATGGTCATGAAGCGCATGCAGCGACATGACCAGATTACGGATATATTGGGCGTTCATCGGGATTTCCAGGCCCAGGGCATTCTCAACCGTCCGTACCGAGGCCAGGGCATGCACCGTGGTGCAGACCCCGCAGATACGCTGGGTAAAATGCCAGGCATCGCGGGGATCGCGGCCCTGGAGAATAACCTCGATCCCTCGCCACATCTGGCCCGAGGACCAGGCCTTGCTGATAATGCCGTTTTCTACTTCCGCATCTATTCTCAGGTGGCCTTCAATCCGGGTAATAGGATCAACCACAATACGTTGTGCCATGATATTTCTCCTTCGCTATTCTTCGGATTTGTTGCCTTTGATGACCTTTTTGCCGATGCCGACGGCGGCATGGATACCGACGGCTGCCGCGGTTACGCCGAGGATCTTTTTGCCGATTGAGTCAGCTCCGGTGACAATGCCCTTGCCGCCGCCGGGAATATTCACACCGGGCAGTCGTTCGTAGAACGGGGTCATGGTATCCCAGAAGTCAGGCTCGGTGCAGCCGATGCAGCCATGGCCGACCCCGACCGGCCATACCCCGACATCGTTGAAACGGGCGACCGGACAGTTGGCGTAGGTCTGTGGGCCTTTGCAGCCGACTTTGTAGAGGCAGTACCCCTGCCTGTGCGCCTCGTCACCGAACTGCTCAACAAAACGACCCTCGTCAAAATGGGGTCTGCGTTCACACTGGTCATGGTTCTTGCGGCCATAGGCAAACAGGGGCCGTCCCAGCTGGTCCGTTCTCGGCAGTCGTTTAAAGGTCAGGAAGTGGAGAACAGTGCCCAGAAAGCTGACGGGATTGGGAGGGCAGCCGGGAATATTGATGATCGGGGTGCCGGTGATCAGGTCCCGGACCCCGACCGCGCCGGTCGGGTTGGGCCTGGCTGCCTGGATGCCACCATAGGAGGCGCAGGTGCCGATGGCGATGATGGCTGCGGCCTTGGGGCCGACATCGGCCAAAATGTCCATGGCCGTCCTGCCGCCGATCTGGCAGTAGATACCACCGTCTTTGGTGGGAATGGCTCCTTCGACAACACAGATGAATTTACCCTTGTTCTTGTCAATAGAAGCCTGCATGGCTTCTTCGGCCTGATGTCCGGCTGCCGCCATGACGGTTTCATGATAATCCAGTGAAATGATATCCAGGATCAGGCGTCCGATATCCGGATGGGAGCCTCGGAGGAGGCTTTCTGTGCATCCTGTGCATTCCTGGAAGTGGAGCCAGATGACCGGTGGCCGCTGGGGGGAGGCGGCCGCCTCCACCAGTTTCGGGACCATGGTTTCGGAAAGTCCCAGGGCTGCAGCTGCGATACTGCAGCCTTTGATAAAGCTGCGGCGGCTGACCTGCGCATCGATAGTGTTGCCGGCATCCTGTCTTGACATGGGTTTCTCCTTATTCCAGCAGTTACAGGTGAGAACGATTTTCGTCTGAGCTTTTAGGGCACGCTTAACAATAACTTCGCATTCTGAGGCGCACTTTGAACATTTAGAAAAGCGATCTTCAATTATGCAATCCGTAGGCGTAGCCCTGCTACGCTTGCGGTTGCATGCAATCAGATCACTTCTCTAAATGTCCACATTACACCTCACCTCT
>DRKH01000035.1 GCA_011051825.1 Desulfobulbus sp. | reverse complement strand
GCCTCGGCGACCGAGAACAATTGTGCCGCAATCATGTTTTTTTGCCTGGCGGAGGAGATCGCGGCTGGCATGGATATCCCGCTGCATGGGTAACTGTTTGATGCGTTTTTTCGCTACTCCGCCTTCCATGAGGATCTGGGCATGGGCATGGAAGAGGTAGTTTTCCAGGTCAAGATGTTCCATGCACCAGGTCTTTCCCCATTGTTGATGAAATTCCTCTTCCGCACACGGGCAGCCTTTGCCGCCGAATAGCGGGATCGAGTGATAGAGGAGCACTTCGGATTTGCTGTTCGCCTGCATGATGAAGGCCAGATGGTCGGCCGCCATCAGGGATTCCGGCAGTGAATGTACGGCCAGGAGAAACCGGGTTGACGAGACTTCGCCATCAATGATCCAGAGCGGTATTTCATGGCATTTTTCCAACAGCCATGAGGAAACACTGCCGAAAAACATCTCCCCCATTCTGCCCATTCCCCTGCGTCCGACCAGAAGGGCGTCATATTGGCCATGAACTGCGGCATGATAGACCGCCGTCGAGATATTTGCCCGACTGCTCTGGACCTCATAGTTGACCTGGTCCTCGCTGAATCCACTGCGGAGCAGTTTCTGTTTTGCGTCTTTCAGATACCGGTAAGCGGTGGCTGTTTTCCGGTCGGTGGTGGCTGATTGTTCCCGCAAGGGATCTACATCGAACATCCAGTTCTGATCACTGCCGGCAGATGAAATAACGGCAAGCAGGTCCACTGTGACAGCTCTATCATGTTGGAACAGGCAGATCAGGTAGTCCAGACTGTTGGAACTGTAGACCGACCCATCAGTAGCAACGAGTATTTTTCTTTCCATATCCTGCCCTCTCTGCAAAGTGGGGGAATCGTGCGGCTGCATCCATAGCCGTCAAGCTAAGAATAAATGTCATTGGCAGAAGCAAAAAGTAGGGTGGGCATTGCCCATCAAAAAAAAGCTGCCGAACCCCATGCACTCTATATGGAGCAACGTCCTTCCGGCGAAGCAGCTATTATTATAACCCACTTTCTGCTGGTGGGCGGTGCCTACCCTACACAAAACCGGTTTATCTTTTTGCCACCAATCGCCCGCAGGTAAGCGTAGACCGCCGGGGGCGGGCTCTGTTGCGCAATCGATTGATATATCGTTGCATTCTCCTTAGCTTGACGGCTATGCGGCTGCATCCTGCCCGGAGCCTGCTACTCTGTCATTTTTGTAAACAGCTGCACTTGGGTTCATTTATCATACATAGATGAAATAATGAAAAAAAACAACCGATAAGGAATAGAAATTAAATATCCTGAACATCTCGCATCTCATCTTCAGGCCATCTTTGACCGCTCTTCAATTCGTTATTTGATTACCACCATTCCTCAGCAACGAGGGATAACATCGCTACAGCTATAATCTCAAATCGCATTTAGCAGCGCTTATGCCTGATTTCAGGTCAATTCATTGTTTAAAAAAATCGATGGTATCCCTGGTTTCATTCAAGCTGAGCTTTAGTGCTAATCAGGATTCGTTATCAATCCAGTGATCAGTTGTGTGCCGGTGATTTTTAAGGACTGTTTTTAGAACAGGAATAGATAGAGAATAGTTATCGTAACGATACTGAAGAGTCGAAAACTCTGGCTGAAAAGGATGAGTTGCAGGGCAAGGGCCGGTTTGAATATGCCGGCGTAATAAGGGAACTGATGGCGAAAGGCACGGATGGGTGAAGAGAGGATATTGCCGACCAGCAGGGCAAGGATGATTTCCCGGCTGCTCATGGTTCCGTCGGCAAGCAGAGCGCCGGCGGCCGCCAGACCGGCTGTGAACTCGGTGGCCACATGCAGGGTGATAATAGACATGGCACCCGGGGAAAGCCAGGACAGAAAGCTCAGGTGCCGGGACATGAACTGTTCCAGGTGTGCGAACACCCCTATCTGGTTGAAGACGTAAAAGAGGATATAGATGGGGACGGTAAAGCGGATAATTTTTTTAATCCGTCGTTTAAATCGTATCCAGGTCCGGTTCCAGGCGCTGCGGAGACTGTTATCCTGGGATATTTTTTTCTGCTCCTGCGGTTCGGCGGCTGGGGCCGGCAGGAGAAATCGACTGATCAGGCAGATGCCCATGGTGCGGAGCAGGGCGGCCCCAAAGGTCAGGCCGATATAGATAAAAGCGGCTCCTTTTATAAGCGGAGCCACTATGAAAAAAGTTGTCGGCAGATGGAGAAAGTAGGTGGGCAGGCTGTTGAACAGGTTGGCCAGGATAAGCTCTTTTTTACTGATCTCATTTTTTTCAAAACCTTCGGAGAGCATGGTGTTTGCAGCCACCCCGGAAAAAAATGCCATGGAAAACGATGCCCCGGTGAGCGGGGAAAGGCGGGCGAATTTTGTCAGAGGACGTGCAATAACCGCAATTTGTCTCGTCCAGTTGAGCGCCTCTATGAAGCCGGCAAAGAGCAGTCCCAGGGAGATGAACATGAGCAGCCGGATAAGCGGCCAGCCAAGATGTTGCCATATCTGGTTCAGGGTGTCTGCGGTATTCATGAAAAATAATAGAGGGGAAAGAAGCAGGCTCCTCTCCGGAGCTCGGTAAGGAGCTGGAGCGTGGGAGAGGAGCGGCTGGGGTGTGCCGGACTGTGGTCAGGGGCGGTATAGATTCGCGTATCGGCGTTGGAGGTGGCCTTTTCTTATTCCATGGTATTGGAACCACTCATATAGGGAACGTCCCGTTCAATAAATCTGGCCATCTCATCCAGGCCCCGGTCCCGGGCCCCGGAGTCCCAGTTGCTTTGAGCCTGCTGTGCCTTGGCCCGGGAGCGGGCAAAAAAACGCTGCCGTTGTTTGAAGGTCTTGTTCCAGTTCTTGTACTGTTCTTTGACCATCTCTTTAAAGAGACCTTCTTTTTTCATTTTCTCTATCTCGTCATTTATCTTCGGCATCAGGCTGAGATAGGGTGATTTTTTTGAAATTGTCATGTGGAAATACTGGACCGTGGCCGGGGTGTCCAGATACTCAATTTTGTCCTCGGCGTTGAGAAGCTTTGAATAGATAATTGCCGGATAGAGGTCCATGACAAGGTAGTCGACTGTACCGTCACTGAGCATCTCAAAAGCACGCTGATAGGGGACATAGGTCACATCAAGTTTCTCATGGATGTAGGTGTCGAATTCCTGGCCGAAACTCTCTCCGGTATTGGCGGCCCCTTTTTTACCGACCAGGCCGTTCCAGGCGGAACAGGCAAAGCATTCTCCTTTTCTGACCACGATGACAACCGGGCTTTTTAAGTAGGGAACGGAAAAATCCATGTACTGCCGGCGTTCTTTATTGTCGTAGGCGGAAACAATCAAGTCGATGCTGCCGTTTTTTGAACCTTCCTGCACCTGCTGCCAGGTCCCGCCGGGTTGAATGATGAACGGTACCTGCAGTTTTTCGAGGATACGGCGTGCCGCCGCAGGACCGACGCCGACAAGTTTGCCCGTCTTGTCCCAGACAATGGGCGGTGCCTCCGGATTCCCGCTGGCAATAAGGGGTCTGGCGGCAGAGCTGGGCTGGTAGCTGAGCAGTACAGCCAAGAGCAGTGTGGCAAGAACAAAGAGTCGTCGCATGTTGAGTCTCCGTTTTCGTAAAATAGGGTGTCGGCAGCAAATAAGGGTGCACCGGAATGCACGGGAAATAAAGAATAT
>DRKH01000034.1 GCA_011051825.1 Desulfobulbus sp. | reverse complement strand
GCGGTTAAATCCTGTAACTGGCCGGAAGAGAGAATATTTTGAACTGAACCATCAACGTTACGATCAAAAAGAATCACTCCGCCAAGATGCTCCTCTTCAAGGGCACGGACAATCCAGTGACCATCATCAATCCCGGTTCCGTCAAAACCGAGTATGAACATCTGCCCTATATCCATTTCCGTGCCCTCCCACAACCTGTCAACACCCTGTTCCAACCTCTGTCATATTTTTGTCACAGAAGGCCTCTCGCTCATCTCAAGCAAATGCGTCACTACACATCCCACTGTAATATCAAAGCAAACGCAACAAAACACTTCTGGCACGTTTTTCGCATTTCGACTTGGTAACTGAAATACCAGTTTGAGTCCATTTCATCCATAAAAACGGAAAAGTTTCGCCATGAGTACAACAGGACAAGACCTCATAGAGGATATTTCATCCAGGGAAAGCAAAGAACAGCTTCTTTCCCAGCTGAGCCATTATCGTCGTCAGTCGGAACGATTGCAGAAAGTCAATGAACTCTACCAGCGCATGGCCGGGGCCCTTGACCTGCCGACAATGATTGAAACCTACTCTATCTGGCTTTCCGAATATGTCCCCCACGAACTAATCGGCTACCATAATCAAACCCGGCAGCGCATGCATCTGTTCTGTTCCAGTCATGGCCCGGAACGTAGATATATCATAGACGTGGCGGAAAAAATTCTCCACCGCCCCACCTCCCCTGCCTTTAAAACAGACCAGGTGGACGACATCTACTCCTATCAGTGGACCTTTGAAACAAAAGAAGGGTGCGATATTCTGCTCCTGTTGCGGCAGGATACCGTTATCCCCGGCGATGACATTGAACTGATCAATGAATCATTAAGTATTCTGGCCGAACCGCTTCAACGGGCCCTTGACTATGAAAAAATATTTGAACAGGCTCGCAAGGATACCCTTACCGGCCTGCCAAACCGGCTTGTTTTCGAGGAACGGGTCGACGGGATTATCGAGCAGGCCTGCCGACATGACCATCCGCTGACCCTGGCCGCCCTTGACCTGGATCATTTCAAAGAGGTCAACGACTCAATGGGCCACATGATGGGTGACAAAGTGCTCCAGCAGGTCACTGCGGCCCTGAAGGCACAGATCCGGTTAACCGACCTTCTGGTCCGGATGGGAGGCGATGAATTCCTGTTGGTTTTACCCGATACGGACATGGCGGCGGCGCGTAATCTGGGCGAACGACTCTGCCGGGCGGTGGAAGGTCTCGGCATCAAGGTGGGAACATCAAAACTGGGGGTCAGTATAGGATTGTCCCAGTGGCAGCCGGACATGAACAGGGCCGAATGGATGGAACGGGCCGACGACATCCTGTATCAGGCCAAGAAAAATGGTCGGTCCCAGGTGGCAATTCAATAATTTGAATTTTCATTTCATTCCACTTTGGCATTTTCTTTCCTGATTACCTACAAAACTCAGCTTTTCACAACTCAGGGATAACATCGCTTGTTCTTCCGGATTACAGAGCCCTGTAAATTCATCATTCATTCACGGGGTTCGTAATGTCCTCCGGTATTCAGCAATGGTATCCCTTGCATTCGGCTGAGGATTGTGGGTGATCAGAAATTCTTTTTTCGTCATCCGCAAATTCAAGAACGCTTTCGCAACAGACACTGCCAGAACCGAGGCGGCTGCCCCATCCGGGATTCGATCATGCAGGATTCCAGGTGCAGGATCTCAAAGGCGGGTTCCATGGCCGCGGTGATATCCCGGGCTGAAAGCTTTGGCGGCCCCTTATCCTGCATGGGATCATCGGCATTACCGATCATACTGAGCCACAGCCCGTCCGGAGTCAACAGTTGCGCGACTTGATCGACAAAAACGTTCCTGTCCTCTTCCTGGACCGCATGAAAACAACCGCGGTCAAAGACAAATCCGACAGATGCCGGAACAATATCGTTTGTCAAAAAATCGCCACAGACAAACGTACAAGCCGCCCCTTCCTCGTCTGCACGTTTCCGGGCCATGGCAACGGCCTCTTGTGAGATATCAAGTCCGGTAACCTCAAACCCCTGCCGGGCCAGCCAGAGGCTGTTGGTTCCGGTTCCGCAGCCTATATCGAGCACCACCCCCCGGCGCACCGGCCAGCGGGAAACCATTCGAACCAGATAGGTGTCCGGTCGGCCGGTATCCCATGGCAGTTCATTGCTGCTATAGCGCTCATCCCAACTCTTTTGCTCGGCCATACTCTTTCAGACCAGTTGAATATGTAAAGGGATGGCATGGAGACTCTTTTCCTGCTGTACGGTTGTGCCCAGCTTCCAGTCACCACAGCTTGCTTTACCGTTCAATTTCTTTTCGATATCGGCAACCAGCCCTTTGATATTAATCACAGGGTGACGGGAAAAGACTTCGGGCAGGCCATAGGTCAGGTTGCAGACCAGACAGCAACCCGGGCGTTCATGCAGGTTCAGAAAAAAAAGCAGGCTGTTGGTCGCCGCATCATAGCCGGCAAAGCTCAGACGTATATCATAGGCCCCCTCGCCGGAATCACCGAACAGAGCCTCGAAAAAATCATCGGCCCGCCGGGCGGGAAAAAGTTCACTTAACGTCTGGTCATCAAAAACGGTTTCAAGAGTATTCATGTTTTTTTATTGGTCCTTTAAAAAAAATAACTATTCAGGTGTATGCAGAAAACTAACATCTATCTGGTAGTGTAACTGTTCAGCAGTGCTTCAGATGTGCGTGATCAGGCTGGTGAATCTATAGTCCGCCTATGTGAATCAGCCTGATCACGTGCAGATGGGGTGCTGCTGAACAGTTACAAAAAAAAAGAGTTTTCTTATTCAATGAGTTAATCTTTCATTTTACCTGAGAACAGGCTTCCTTGTCAACAGCCGTTGCACCGCTGAGCGCTCTGTGGTAAAAAACCCGCTATGCAAAAGAATCAGCAATCCAATAAATTGACCGAAGACCCCCGACAGGAAGGATCTCCGGTCACGCGTGAGGCCCTGAACGAGGCCCAGTATGCCGCCGTGACCCACGGCAACGGCCCGGTTCTGGTCATTGCCGGGGCCGGCAGCGGCAAGACCCGGACCCTGGTCTATCGGATGGCCTACCTTATCGAGCAGGGCATCCCGCCGGAATCGATTATGCTGCTCACCTTTACCCGGCGCTCGGCCCAGGAAATGCTCTATCGCGCCAGCCAGCTCACCAGCCGGAGCTGCAGACGGGTTATCGGCGGCACCTTTCACGCCACGTCCAATATGCTCCTGCGTCAGCATGGCCATCATCTCGGTTTTCCACCGGGTTTCACCATAATCGATCGCGGCGACGCCGAGGGCATCATTAATCTGCTTAAATCCTCGCTTGATCTTGCCGGGGCCGGCAAACGGTTTCCGTCCAAACGCGTGGTCATGAACCTGCTGTCCGGCTCCATCAACAAGGCCCGCCCCATCGAAGATCTAGTGTTCGAAAGCCATATCCACCTCTCTGAGTTCATCGATGACTTTCACACCATCCGTGATCATTACAACCAGTTCAAACTGGATCACGGATTGATGGACTATGACGACCTGCTGGTCAACTGGCAGCGGCTGATGGCAGAATCCGACGAGGCAGGAACAGAGATCTCGCAACGGTTCCAGTATATCCTGGTCGACGAATACCAGGATACCAATCTTATCCAGACGGAAATCGTCCGCCTGCTGGCCCGCGAGCACGACAATGTGATGGTGGTCGGCGACGATGCCCAGTCGATCTACAGTTTCCGGGGTGCGGATTTTTACAATATCATGCGTTTTCCAGAGCAGTTTCCCGGTGCCAGGGTGATCAAACTCGAACAGAATTATCGCTCCACCCAGCCCATCCTCAGCCTGACCAACGCCATTATTGAACAGGCCGAAGAAAAATTCACCAAGACCCTGTTCTCCGAAATAGAAGGCGGCATCCGACCCGAGGTGTTCAGCGGGGCAAACGAAGCGGCCGAGGCCCGTTTCGTGGTCGACACCATCGACAAACTCATCAAAGAGGGGACGGAAAAGGATGCAATCGCCATTCTCTTTCGCTCCGGCTTCCACTCCTACAAGCTGGAAATGGAGCTGACCAGCCGGTACATTGAATTTGAAAAACGGGGCGGCCTCAAGCTGACCGAATCGGCCCACATCAAAGACGCACTCTCCTTTCTCCGTATTCTGGTCAATCCATGGGACAACCTGTCCTGGAACCG
>DRKH01000033.1 GCA_011051825.1 Desulfobulbus sp. | reverse complement strand
TCCTGGATAAAGCCAATAACGGCATTGACTACGACCACTCCGAAGATCACTCCGGAATCCACCCATTCCCGGAGTGCTGCCGTTATGCCGCCTGCCGCGATCAGGATATAAATGAGCGGTTGATGAAACTGACGCAGAAAACGCATCCATGCGCTCTGCCCGGGTTGCGTACGCAGTGTGTTGGGGCCATATCTGTCCAGTCGCAACAGGGCCTCTTCCGGATCAAGGCCTTCCTGCAGGTTACTCTTTAACAGAGTGGTAACGGTGTCCCCGGTAAGATGATGCCACGGTTTGTCGAATTCGACGTTCATTTCTTCCTCGTTTGCATAGGACCGATCAAGGCAGCTGGTGCGCACCCTCGGATCCCTCCGGATCCAGCCGGTTTTCGTCATTCAGGGCGACGTCCTTTTCCGCTCTCATCTGACGACGCATTTTTCGGATTGGGGACGTTCGTCTTCGGGTCAGTTCCCTGTCAACCGTCCGTCCGATTCGATCAGCGCAGTGGTTGAGAGCCAGGTCGCAGTCGGTGCCGTTTCCCTGAACAACTACTTTCCCGCCTTTTTGCAGGTTGACGATGATGAGGCATTCTTTGTCATGACCGCCTTTGGGTCCGTTTATGTCCGTCAGCTGAACCGTGACCCCCTGGATGGCGTGTCCAAAACGGCTGAGGGAAAACCGTAGCCGTCGCTTCATGCTTTTGATTGTTTCGTCCTGTAGCCGCACCTGACGGCCCTTGATATTTATCTGCATCTTTGCTCCTTATGTGTTGTGTACTGTTTTTTCTGATTACCTGCAATCCTCAGCCTGGTGCAGGGGATGTTTCGCTGAATTTCAAAAAACGTTATGACCCCACCGAATTTATACTAAATTCATGCTGCTCTCCGGTCCGGCGGATCAAGCGATGTGCTTCCTGATTCGGGAAAAGCCGAGCTTGGTACGGAATCAGATTCCGTTCTTACCTGATCTAATGATAAGAACTAAAAACACTTTGAACAATTTGAAAATATAAGTAGTATTGTTTGGTATTATCGAAAGGTTCAGCCTCGGCGCCACGTGTTGGAGGCGCTCTGTCCCTCTTACATTAGGTTTGACTACTCTGTGATCAGTTACAGCAGGATGACAACCCGGCTCCGGGAGGACCATTATGAAGTGGCTTAACTATCATCATCTCTATTATTTCTGGACCGTCATGCGTGAAGGTTCAATCACAGCGGCCTGCAAGAGACTCCACCTGGTCCCTGCAACGGTGAGCTCACAGATAGGAAAACTTGAAGAGACCCTGAACGGTAAGCTTTTTATCCGGGTCGGTCGTAATCTCAAACCGACCGAGTTCGGCCACCATGTCTTCCGGTATGCAGATGAAATTTTCTCCATTGGCCGGGAGCTCATGGATGGCCTTGATACTCTCCCCATGGCCGGACGAATACCGTTACGGATCGGTGTTGTGGATGTACTCCCGAAGATTGTAGTACGTATGCTGCTGGAACCGGCCCTGAAGATACCGGAATCCATACGGTTGATCTGCTCGGAAGACAAGAAGGAAAATCTGCTGGCAGAGTTGTCGCTCCACAAGCTGGATGCCGTGTTGAGCGATTCGCCGATGGGGTCGGACCTGAACGTCAAGGCGTATAATCATGTCCTGGGAGGATGCGGGGTCTCTTTTTTTGCGACAGAAGAGCTGGCTGAGCCGTTGCGCCCTGACTTTCCCGATTCCTTGAACGGTGCTCCCCTGTTGCTGCCCATGGAACTGACCACGCTGCGGACACAGCTTGATGTCTGGTTCGATTCTCTTAACATCAAGCCGGTTGTGGTTGGCGAATTTAATGACAGTGCGCTGCTTAAAGCGTTTGGTCAGAAGGGCGACGGCGTCTTTGCAGCACCATCAATCATTGAAGATGAAGTGCGGAGGCAGTATCAGGTGCAGGTCATTGGCCGAACAGGTGCGGTCCGGGAAAATTTTTATGTCATTTCCATTGAGCGTATCATCCACCATCCTGCAGTTGCCGTTATTTCACAGGAGGCAAATAAGAATTTTCAATTCGCAGGCAATGTTGACGATTCTTTACAGGAAGAACTATAGTTCACTGAGTTGCCTGGTAAACGCTTACCGCCTCAGGATTAGTGAACGCTGTTACTCTTGGTGAACGGTTACGTTGGCTGCAATGACTGCGCAGGTGTGGGGCCCAAAGCCGTCAAGATAACACAAATTATCTATAATATCAGGGGGTAAGGATGCCGCGGGAACCCGCCCCCGGAGTCTACGCTTACCTGCGGGCGATGGTTGGCAGAAACATCAATATGACGCATAATTATCGCCCGCAGGGCGGGCTCCCGCGTGACACAACCTGCTGATATGTTACTGTATTCGCCTTAGCTTGACAGCTATGGTGTGGGGTACTCTTGAAGAAGTATATCAGGAAAAAGATAAAGGCGTAAAAAAAAACATGGATGGAACACGATATATACTGGCAGGCAGATTGATTGACGGCAGCGGAAACGATGTACGCAGGAATGTCTTTCTTGCCGTACAGGGTGCCATCATTACCGCCATCGGCCCTGTTGCTGCTTTACCCGGCGACGACGGGGCGGTGGTTGACGATTTCATGCACTGTACCCTTTTGCCGGCCCTGGTTGACTGCAGCGTCTCTCTGTCGAGGTCGTCATCCGTGGACAAAAGAGTTCAATCGGCTACCCGGGAGGCCGGTATTGACGGAAATGGTGCCATGCTGGAGCGGCACATCCGCTACTGCCATGGGCATGGTGTGCTGGGGGTGGCAGACAGTGGTGATATATCCGGACTGATCAAGTATCCGCACGAGGGGATAACGCAGGGGAGTGGCGTTGGCATTCGAACCTCCGGACCTCTCTGTCTGAGCAGCAGCGACTGCCTGGTGGAAAACCCGCCGGATAGAGATTTTCTCAAGATCGGGTATTCGGGAAATATTGAAGATGAGACCGCAGCGGGGTCCCGGCTCAGCCATGAGCAGTTGAGACATATTCTGCAGCAGAGAGGCGGAAAAAAGGTGGTCGTTGTCGCCAATGGCCCGCAACCGGTAGCAGAGGCGCTTGAGGCGGGCTGTCATGCCATTGAACAGGGCTATCTTATGGGCAAGGATAACCTGAGGAAAATGGCGGATAATAACATTCTGTGGATTCCCAGCATCCTCAGAGCCAAAAACGCCCTGGATGGTTCGGGCACCGGCGGGGAGGTCTGTTGTCGATTCTCCCTGCGCTATGTGGCCCCGGGAAAAGCAGTTCCGGGTGATGAGGTTTTCTGGAAAAAGATGGTTGCCGACCAGCTCGCACAACTTCGTTTTGCCGGAGAACTGGGAGTGACAACGGCTGTAGGAACAGGTGCCGGCAGCGCTGGCATACTCCATGGCGAGTCAATGGCCGAGGAAATGAAATTGTTTCTCAAGGCCGGCTATTCAATGGAGGAAACCGTCCGCTGCGCATCAAAAAACGGTGCTGAATTCTTTGGCATGGAGGTTCCGGGACCGCTGGCCGTAGGACGCAATGCAACCTTTCTTATCGTCAGGGGAACGGTGAAGCAGCTGCCGAGAAAACTCTCCTATCTGGAAGGAATATATATTAACGGTCTGCCAAGCACGACCTATCGTAAGATGTAGATGTTGCCGCTGCAACAATGGCTCTTCCGGGGTCTTTGGCTCGGCTGCCCGGCATGCCGGGTGCTCAATGGCTGTTTTTCTGTTTCTCAATACTGCCGCTTATTTCTTCCAGCATATCCATCTGGATTTGCTGAATTTCCAGAAAACGCAGCCATTGGTGGTGAATCAATGTGTCAAGTTTTTCGTTGATAATCCTGACCTCCAGTTCCGCCTTGAGGTTAACCTGATAATCATTTTGGGCCCGCAACCGGTCTCGCTCTTCCTGTCTGTTCTGGCTCATCATGATGACCGGGGCCTGCAGCGCCGCAAGAAGTGATAATATAAGGTTAAGAAGAATAAATGGGTAGGGATCAAAAGGGGTGCGGGTAAGCATGAATGTGTTGCCTGCTATCCACAGTGACATAAACAGGAGAAAGCTCAGGATAAAGGCCCAGGAACCACCGAAAGAGGCTACTTTGTCGGCGATTTTCTGGCCGATACTCAATCGTTCTTCAAACTCCTCATTGATATTTTCCGACAGGATATCGTTGTCATGGAAGCTTTGAACGACTTCCTGCTCCAGATTGTCCAGCTCGCCCAGGTCTTTTTCCATGATGTCCTGAACGTAGCTTGCTCGACAGGTATTGAGACAGGAGCGGCAGACCTGTTCTTCAGGTGACCAGTCCGGATGTTCCTTTCGGATAAACTGTTGGATACTTTCCCGGACCAGACCGGCCGGGATCAGCTCCTCCCGGTTTTTTTCCTGATGACACAGCTGGCAGAAGAGTTTTTGTGGTGTTATGCTCATAACGTTACATAGCCTGTGATTAATTACCTGCCGGCAGGGATACCTTCTGTGTTATCAGCGACGTTCTCCCGGCCGGGAGCTGAAGATTCCGGGTCACTTCCAATGGGAATTTCTTTAATATAAATATCTTGCTGGGGAAAAGGAATGCCGATATCGGCATCTTTTAATGCATCCCAGATGGCGAACATGACCTTTGACTTAGCCTCGAGCCGGCTATGTTGGCCCTTAAGCTCAGAAAAAAAAGCCACCCTGAAGTTGACCGATGAATCCGCAAAATCGGTGAGATAGATTCTTGGTTTTTGTTCGAGTGAGACCTCCGGAACCATGGAAACGGCATCAAGGATTACTTCTCTGGCCCTGTGGGGATCATCCTGATAGCGGACACCGACCTGAAAAACCGTGCGAATCAAGTTGTTGGAAAGGGTCCAGTTTGTTACCGGATTGGTTATCAGAGAGGCATTGGGGATAATGATATCCTGATTGTCCCAGGTGGTCAGTACCAGGGAACGGAGACCGATGCGGGAAATAATGCCCTGGCTGTCACCGACAGTGACCCAGTCCTCAACCCGAACAGGTCGTTCCGCCAGCAGAATTAAACCACTGATGAGATTGTTGGCAATATTCTGCAGGCCGAAACCAATACCAACACCCAGGGCACCGGCAAAGACCGTAAGGCTTGTCAGGTTGATCCCAATGACATTGAGTGCGACCAGCACCCCTATGACAATAACGGCATATTGGGTAAATATGGAAAGGCTGTTCTTTAGACCGCGATCTTTAACATTGTTATACAACCAGACATAAATAAGGTTTCTGGCGAGCAGGCTCAGATAAAAAAAGAGCAGCAATAAGAATATACTGGTGAGCAGGCTCATCAGGGTGATTTCCTGGTTTCCCAGGTGAAAGAGGGGGTGATTGAGCCAGGTCGACAGAAAGTCGGCTATGGCGGTGTTCATTCCCCATCCATACAGCCTTGCCAGACACCACAGTGCGGTCAGAAAGAGAAGCAGATCAACTATCCGCTTTAAAGGTGCCATGAAAACGGATTCCGGAATCTCGTTTTTGCCGCCTTTTTGTTTTGTTCTTCGTTCCCACCGGTTCAGGAAATCTTTAACAAGGTCTCGCGCCAGTCCCCATCCGAAAACCACCGCCAGAAAAAGTGCCAGTTTGCCGGCAACAAACCAGGCCAGGTTTATATAGCCGACCAGGCCGACCAGGGCAGCTGTCAGCACGGTCAGGGGCACTAAAAAACTTGCCGGAACCATTATATGGGTAACGAATTGTTTTTTTTGGTGGGCGTTGAGGGCGGCAATCAAGACAGCCCGAAGATGGAGGAAAAAATAGACGACCGGCAGCAAGAGCAGCATAAATAACCGGTCGATAACATTGCGTAATTGCGCGGAAAACAAGCCAATCTTGCCCAGGCCGACCAGCAGGGCAAACAGGGCGCTTAAAACGGCAACCCATACAATTACATGATACAGTCGCGGCTGATGCCGGGATGGTGCAATCAGTGGAGAGACAAAAAGCCAGTAGCTGAATTTGATGATCAGCTGAAGGCCGAACCAGACAGAGACAAATAAAAGAAGCACTAAAAATATATCCGACTCAAGGGTAAAGATTTTTCCGAAAAGAAGCACCAGGCCGGCTACGAATAACGATGGCCTGCTGCTTCGTAATAAGGAAAGACTGACCAGTTTCGTTTTAAGCGAAAAGGTAAGATCACCTTCCGGGACTGTCTCTTTTACGCTGCAGCAGCGTCCCAGCAGAAATACAAAGAGGCTCAGAATTAACCCACTGCCCAGAAAAAGCAGCCTGTGCATCGGGGAGGATTGTTCCCATCCCGATTTCGTTTCATTGACTGTTCTGTAGAGAAGTTGCTGTAACTGCTTCGGAAGCGAAGTCAGTTCGAAAAACAGATTTTTCCAGGAGAGCAGATCATGGGGCAGTGGCTGACGGGCAGTCAGGCTCTGCTGAATACTTGTTGAATAGGCCTTTGCAACGCTGTCGATGTTCTGTTGTACCTGAGCGCTGAACGACTGCATCATGGTTAAAAGTGAGCTGAACTGATCAATGAGATCTGTCAGTAACCTTTTTTCTTTGGTAAAATAATCTGGAGATATATCTTTAAGGGCATACTGTTTCTGGAGCAAGGTCCATTTCTGCTGGTAAACGGTGAGCCGGTCCGAGGTTAAGCTGATCAGGGAACGCAGTTCTCCTTCAATCTGCCTGAGTGTTTTGGTATCTGTGAGCAGCGTTTCGGCCTGGATACCACTGATCCTCGATAATCCCATGGCATCATGTGTACTCTTCATTGCCTGGACCTTTATCTTTGTCCTGAGAATATTGAGTGATTCCTGCAGGGCATTCAGTTTGATTTTCAGGTATTCCCTGTGGTTGACGGCTTCGGTATCATTGGCCTGAATGGCGGAGAGTTTCTTCTGCAGGCGAAGAGATTCACGTTGAACTTTATTTTCCTGCTCCTGCAGGCGATGTTTCATGTCCTCAAGGGATTCCTGATGACGAATCTGGTTTTGTTTCTGGAAAACAGCCTGGACACTTTGCCACCATGATGCGGCGAGATTTTTTTTCTGCTGAAGCTGTTCAAGATGCTTGGTAAGCAGTTCAGCATACTGCTGCTCAAGGGCAAGGGTTATGTCGGCCATTGCCAGCTGCTGTTGCAGCGTTGTCAACTGATCCTGGGAATTCTGTTTACTCTTGACCTGATCTATTTGATGCTGAAGATCAACCAGACCGGCTTGCAGTGCCTGGAGCTGTTTTTTTTGGTTGGCAAGATCAAGGGCTGCTGATTGAACATTGACCTTGGCGGATTCCATGGCCAGTCTGGCCTGCTCAAGGGTCGTCTCGTTGACGGTTTTGTTTTGCAGACCAGCCAGCTGCCGGTCACGATCCTTTTTTTGAGTGGTGATATCCTGTTTTAGTTTTTCCAGTTTGGTTTTTTCTGAACGGATAGACTCCTTCAGGGTTGATATCTGTTCCTGGCTGATGGTCGGTAGTTTCGCTGTGGTATCAGTGGCCCTTGACGGCACGGTGAAAACGGTTGCCAGGGATAACAGCAGCATACCGCAAATAATGAAAGCCCGTTTTCCCATCATTGAATACCGGGAAAGTAACCTGAGATCATGAATTGCTGCTGCATTGTTGTCCAACCACTTCGGACAGCGGATATATAACTTGCTCATGGGGTCTGTTCCAACATGTAGGTTCAATCGCTACGCTTTTTTCCACTTGAAAAGGCGGTCCCCTACGTTAACATATTTTCAGTGAATCAGGACATTGTTTCGTAACTGGTCGCAGGATCAGTAACTATGTGTTTTCATCTACCTTAAATCTGTAAGTGACCAGGGGGGGCGTAGATTCGTGCCAGCGCGACCGGCCGTAGGTAAGCGAGCCTGCGAGACTCCGGGTAAGCGAGCCTGCGAGACTCCGGGTAAGCGAGGGACGAGACTCCGGGTAAGCGAGGGACGAGACTCCGTGCGGTGCCCCTGATCACTTACGTTGTTTCAAAAAGAAAAAATTTCAGAAAGAAAAAAAAATTTTCAGGAAGAAAAAACATAACGAGTACCTGATCGGTAAGGAGGATTTCCGTTCAATGTCAAGGATGGGATAAAAATAAGCGCAGGCATATGAACGCCACAGCCTTAATCCGGGTTGACCGGGTGGGCGACCGGAATTTCCACCACAAAGACCGTTCCCGGTGCCTTTTGTCTGTTCCCTATAATTTCCCCCATTCTCAGGTCGTCCGGCAGCGGGCTTTGGGCCCGGATCCTGCCCTTATGGTCCTTGATAATTCCAAAGGAAACTGAAAGTCCCAGGCCCGTGCCCTTGCCGACCGACTTGGTGGTGAAAAACGGATCAAATATCTTTTTCATATTTTTTTCACTGATTCCGGGGCCGGTGTCCGCTATCGAGATGACCATCATATCCTTTTCGGTATCTACTTCGGACCTGACCAGAATAACCCCGCCTTGAAGCATGGCATCTTTTGCGTTGTTTAAAAGATTGAGCCAGACCTGCTTTAATTTGTCAGGATCGCCGATTATATATTTCTCTTTATCGTCAAGGTCCGTTTGAATAGAAACGTTGTTCAGGCTGAAGGTGTGCTCAACCAGGACAATCGTCTCGAGAAGAGAGTTGTTGATGGACATCTCGCTTTTGGCGGTTTCAGTCTGCCGCGAGAATTTCAGGAGATCCGCTACGATCTTACGGCAGACCTTGGCCTGTTTTTCGATTATCCGCATCCCTTCCATCATCTCGTCTTCCGGGTCAATATCATCCTGCAGGAGCTGGGCATAGCCTAAAATGATGCCAAGCGGCGTGTTTATCTCATGGGCAACGCCTCCGGCCATCTTGCCGATGGATTCCATCTTCTGGGCATGGATAAGCTGTTCCTGATAGTTTCTGATTTCGGAAATGTAGGTTTTGAGGCTGAGGGCCATGACGTCAAATGTTTCAGCCAGATCCTGGATTTCGTCGCCGATGTTTTCTTTATAGATCGGACAACTTTGACAGGACTGCAACTTCTGCGGGTACATGGCGTGATCACATTGGCTGCACATGGTGCCGGCCAGATACCAGCATCTGCGCCTTGAGTCCCCGTATGCCGGACATTTTTCCAGCTCACAGTGCATGATCTCCCAACAGTTGTGCTTCAGTAACGGACCCGTCTGAAGATCCAGATTCCCTTTAACTATCTCTTCGACATGTTTTTTTAAAAGGGCCAGTCTGTTGGTCACCCAGCGACCAAACAGGGCACCGAGCAGGATCGCCAGGAGTAAAGTGCCGGCGGATAGTGCGACAATGGTAAGAATCAGTCGGTTGACTGATCGCTGAATGATGCTTTTGGAAAGTCCTATCCGGCCTGTTCCGATCTGGCTCTCACCGACAACCACAGGGGCGGCGAAATCATAGATGAATTCATTGCCGGTATCTAAAAGCTGTATCCGTGATGTCGCCTTTTTTTCGATGCCGTTGGCGTTGATGAGGTCAATGGGAAATCCATTTTGAAAGGTATGGACCAGCACTTGATTTTTTGCATCGAGAATGAAGGCATAAACGATGCCGTCACCCATGGCCTGTACATCGTCGACAATGTTTCTCAGGCGGAGGAGATCCCTGGTCAGTATCGGATCAACAGCCCGTACTGCCAGTCCCCCGGCCAGGGCCACCCCCCGCTTCTTGTTTTCTTTGATGAGGGCGGAGGCTGCCATGCGGCTCACCGACGGCGTAAGCACCAGGGCTGTGAATACCATGATCCCTGAAATGCCGAGGATTATTTTTGTGCTGAACTTAAGCCGGAGAAAGAAATTCATGGTTTTTATATCTTGAGGACCCTATTCCATGTAGTAGCTCAACTGCAGTTTATCGGCCAGATCACGTATCGGATTATAGTCGGCGTCCGTTGCCGGTATAATGCCACGTATCCTGGCCGCCTCCAGAATAACCGCATCTTTTTTATTTTTCATGGTCAGGGCAAACATGGCCTTGGCGATCTTATCGACAATTTCAGGGTCCAGATCCTTGCGGGCGGCATAGACCCATCCGGGATAGGCTCTGGTTTCGGCCAGTATTCTGATCTGGCTCAAATCAATCCGGTCTTTCAGGATGCTCAGGGTACCGTTGCGGATGGAACCGATGTCATACTGTCCGGTATAGACCCCAAATACCACTTTTTCCTGCTTGCCGCCCGGCCCGGGCGCAAAGGCAACTTCACTGAAGTCCTGGAGGTTGATTCCCTGTTCGATAAAATGCCCCAGGGCAAACAGGTAGCCGCCGGCGGAAGAGGGGTCCACGGCAATCCAGCGTTTTCCCCGGCAGTCTTGTATATCTCGAATCTTTGTATTGTCACGCCGGCAGATTATCTGGCCCCTGAAATCAGGTTTACCGGTGGACTCGATGCTGCGGGCAAAGGCTGTTGCACCGATTTCGGCAAGTTTGATATAGATAAAGGGATTGGAAAAGGAGATGTCTATTTCGCCACGTTCCACCATTTTGATATGGGCATCAAAGGTGTTGGGAAAGACCTGGCGGATATGGAGTCCGGTTGCTGCTGCCAGCCGCTCCACCAGCCGTCGGTGCCGTTCAAAGGAGACGGAGTGGGAATACTGGGGGAGGTAGGCATAGGTGATTGCCCGGGCCGGTTGCGAAGGTGTTACCTCGACGCGCTTGGTAAGATCCACCCGTACCACGGGTTCGTCTTTGGAACAGCCGGTACAGACCAGTGCCAAAAGGAAACAGATCAGCACCAGGTAACGAATAGAGCTGTTCGCTCTTTTTTTGTAACTGGTCACAGGATTTGTAACCATGTGTTTTCACCTATTTTAAACCCGTAAGTGTTCAGGGGTGCCGTAGATTCGTGCAGGCGTGACTGGCCGCAGGTAAGCGGAGCGGAGACTCCGATAGCCCCTCTATGCGGGCGGTCACGACCGTGCGAAGAGGTAAGCGAGCCTGCGAGACTCCGGGTAAGCGAGCCTGCGAGACTCCGGGTAAGCGAGGGATGAGACTCCGTGCGGTACCCCTGAACATTTACCTTTTTTTTATAGACCGCATAGGGTGTTTAAGTGTCCTTGTCCTCCTGAGTATGGGAAGAGTTGTTGCACGAGAAAGAAAACTCCGGTTGCAACCTAATGCACAACCTGTCGTGGCCGGAATTACACCGTATCCATTATGTGCGGTGGAAAAAAATTATAGTGCACCAGACCATCAATAATCCCTGCTGCGTATTCATGCTTACTGAAAAACATGCGTGGTTTTCCTTTTAATCCATTCAGTTCGTCACTGTGATTGCCAACAACAAGGGCATTATTCTTGCCTTTGAGCATATCTTCGTCATTTCCTGAATCTCCGGCGACCATTATCTTGCTGGATGGAAACTCGTATTTGTATCTGATGTAGTTGATCGCCTTACCTTTGGAGGCCCGGTGAGGAAGGATATCAAGGAACTGACCATGTGAATAAATAACCTGACATCGGAGTCTGTTGTCCTGCAGCCGCCTATGGACTTCGGCAAGATGATCGGCATTTTCTTCCATGTAGTAGCTGATCTTGACACTACGCTGCCCTTCAGCCTCCTGGAATGTCAGAAAATCCAGGTCTGCCAGCACCTCTTTGACCTGTTCGGGTTTCCAGCGATGCGAAATGTGCTTTTGCCACCCCTTGTCCTTGCGGAGATCGGGCCCGTAGTATATTTCAGTGCCCACGGAACAGATAAGTATATCCGGAATGGGGATGCGGTGCTCGGACATTGCCTCCAGGGCAAGGTCCAGACTGCGCCCGGTCGCCACGCCCCAGGCAAGGGTAGATTTATATCTTTCCAATAACTTTAACAGCTTGTGCAGGCTGTCATCTTCACCGATAAGGGTGTTGTCGATATCGGTGATCAGTATCTTGTTCAGCCCGGTTAATCGTGCCCCGAAAGATGGCTTTTTATTGGCATCCCTCTCTCCGGCGTGCCTCTTGTCAACCTCCCGCACCTCCGGAAAAACGTCGTGCAACTCCTTGACGAAGTTATGACAGTGTGACGGCCATGAGTAATGGTTGCGAACCCCTGTGATGCCGTTGTTGGAGAACATATCCCATTTTTTTTCATCAATGAGTATCGACTTGATGGCTTCACCAATATCCTCGGGCTGCCTGGCATCGACCAGGATTCCATTATTACAGTTTTTGATAATATCCACCGGGCCACCCTCTTTGGTGGCAACGATCGGGACGCCGCAGGCAGAAGCTTCAATCAGTGTCAGACCGAAAGGCTCGACAAGAGCCGGATTGACGAACACGCCCCTGCTCTCAGCACACAAGCGGTACAAAGAGGGGACCTCGGTCGCAAAATCATGCTTTTTGGGGATAGCCAGTTTGCCATAGAGATCGAATCTATCCATTTGCAGGAGCATTTCCGTTAACACGTCGCGTTCGTTTTCTTCCATTTTCGCAATGTTCTGCCTGATGCCGGCGAAAACGGCAAGATTGGCAATAGCCTGCAGCTCGGGATTGGTTCCGTACGCCTCGATAAGCCCGGCAATGTTTTTTCGTTGATCAGGTCGGCACAGCACCAGGATGAAGGGCTTTTCCGGTTGGCTCCAGAACCTGTGTAATTCTTTTAACAACGCCACGCTGGCCTGTTTGACTATCTCGGGGATATGCTCTGCATCAAGCTGGTAATTGTAGTAAGGGTAGAATGTATCGATATCGATACCCGGGGGAATTACAGTATATCGCCCCAGGGCATAATTTTGGTACAGGCCGTACTGTTTATCGATTTCCTGCTGGGTCGAAGTTATGATTAAACCGGCCTTCTCAATGATATCCTCTTCCACATTTATTCGCGAATCCATGCGGTACTGCCTGTTAATTCGCTCAAGAGACAATCCCTCTCCGAGAAGCTTTTCACGCTTGTTGCGCCCCATGGAATGACCGGTAAAAACAAAGGGACGATCAAAAGCAGCTGCCAGTTCCATGGCCACGTAGCCGGCATCTGCATAATGTCCGTGAAAAACATCAGGGATATGCTGCTCTTTTTTTATAAACTTTATTGTTTTATCAATGAATTCTTCAAGGTGGGGCCAGAGCAGTTCTTTGCGGATATACCTGCGGCCTCCGCAGCGGATGCGAACAATACGCACTTTGTCGCCAAGTGGTTCTATCTGCCGGCTGTAATCCGGGGAAACGGTTTTATCCTCGATAAAGCGGGTAAACAGGTCCACCTTGTCGACATCAGCCCTCTGGGCAAGGGTTTTGGCAAGTTCCAGGACATACTTTACCTGACCACCCGTATCGGCATCCCGGCCGAGTTCGGGTGACTGTCCCCTGATAAGTCCATGGATACTGAAAAGTTGAATGTACAAAACGGTCTTTCCTTTTATACCTTCACAATAATTTTATAATGAACAAAGTATGTTACCCATATATTCCTTCATCTTACTATAGTTTGAGTTTATGTCAAATGACCCCTTATTCTGCTTGTATTATTAAAAAAAATGAATTCTATAGCATGGGGTATCCACTTGGAGCAGGTCGGATTCAATGGCCTCAAGGTTGGGTTAAGCGGCTTTCATGCTCCTCGTTTATTGGGTTCACTGACACCGAAAACCCTCAGCATCTAGAGTTTGCAGAAAATATGAGAACTCAACATAATAAAGAGGAAGCTAACTCGCTTAACCCAACCTTACGATCAAATAACTTGTGTTAAGTGGGGAGCGCCTTTCCATAATTATCAGGACTCCCGTTATCTGCTCGTAACTGTTCAGGAGCACTCCTGAACAGTTACAGGTGGTGGTAGGACTAGTTCTCTGCCCCTACCTGAATAGTTACATCTGCTCTTTTTTTTCTGCTGTTGTTCCGTTGAGTAGCATCTGGTAACGTATACGTGTAACATATAAGTATTTGATTGCCACCGTTCCTCAGCAACGAGGGATAACATCGCTACAGCTATAATCTCAAATCGCATTTAGCAGCGTTTATGCCTGATTTCAGGTCAATTCATTGTTTAAAAAAAGCGATGGTATCCCTGATTTCATTCAAGCTGAGCTTT
>DRKH01000032.1 GCA_011051825.1 Desulfobulbus sp. | reverse complement strand
TATCGGAGTCTCCGCTACGCTCCGCTTACCTGCGGCCAGTCGCGCCTGCACGAATCTATGGCCCCCCTGACCACTTACAGGTTTAAGGTAGATGAAAACACATAGTTACAAATCCTGTGACCAGTTACCCGTGTTTTCATATGGAGTGTCATGAAAAAGCATCTAACAGTGAATGAAAAAAATATTAAAAAAACCTTGGCTGCCCTATGTTGCCCCCTTTGTTCTGTTTTTACTGTTGACCGAACCCGGTCGCTTTTTTCCTGCCGCTGTCCCCTATCTCTATATTGTCAAAACTTTTCTGGTTGGCACCCTGATCTGGTTCTGGCGCCACAGCTATGCGGCGGACTTTTCCGGCGGACTCACCTTTCCCGAACTGCTGACCGCCATTGGTTGCGGCCTGCTGGTGCTGGTGCTCTGGATTGTACCGGAAGGATACCTGTTCCAGCTGGAACAGAAAACTCTATTTACCCCCCATGGGCTGGGCGAATCACAGGGAGCAATCATCGGCTGGATCTCCATTCGTCTGCTGGGGGCGGCACTGGTTGTACCGATCATGGAAGAGCTGTTCTGGCGTTCGTTTCTCATGCGCTATCTGATTGATCCTGATGACTTTCGCTCCGTGCCCATGGGTGCCTTTACCTGGCTGTCTTTTACGGGGGTGGCGATTCTGTTTGGCCTGGAGCATAACCGGATTGCTGCGGGCATTGTTGCCGGGCTGCTCTATGGCCTGTTGCTGATCCGGCAGAAAAACCTGCAAGGCGTCATTCGGGCCCACATGGTTACCAACCTCGGCCTGGGCGTGTATGTTGTATCGACCGGAAGCTGGTGGTTCTGGTGATGGTGACCACAGAGCACACGAGAGACACAGAGAAACCATTTTTTCAAATCGTTAACTGATTATAACAAAGCTCAGCCGCTTTTTGGTCATTTTGGTCATGCCCGGATGTTGTTGGCGGGTTATACCAAAACAGCCCGCGAAGCACTGTTGCTTCTGGTTATTTCCATCGTTCGTTGTGGCTGGGACGGTAAAACCCGGAGTCGGCGCTTACCTGCTCCAGCCATGCTGGTTTATCCGAAAAGGTTGGTCCGACAACGGGATATATCCTGGATCCCCGCCTTCGCGGGGATGACGGGAAGATGGACGAGTGAAGTTGCAGGGCCTACGCCTGAAGCAATCCTGTCATACTGGTCATCCCCGCATGCTGTTAGCGGGGATCCAGAACATTTCCAGCTCGCCGGGTTCCCGATAATATCCTGCAGGGATGGCGTAACTTCATCTTTTAAAATACCCAGGCGCTGCTCAACCCGGCTCATTCTTCCCAAGGTGTCAGGGCACCTGCGGCAGGAAGATTCTCTTGACTTCGTCCGTCCCGGGTTTGAGGAGAGAAAACCAGCCGATACCCCTTGCCTGCAGTCCCAGTCCAGATAAAAAATAACCGGCGACAAGAGTGACCAGCATTGCAGTCAGTATTTCAAGCGCAAACTTCAGCCGGGCGGTTCTTCATCAACGGGTCCATTCGTTTCCGCCAAACCCGCCACTCTTATACCTTGCGCTCAGTTTATTCGTGTCGACAATCTGAAGGGTCATCTCCCCGGAACTCAAGGCGTGCCCCCGGGGAACGTCCGCCCATTGGCCTTTTATGCGGTTCCGGTCAATTCGTCCATGAAAAACATTACTCCATGTCCGCCCTCCATCCGGGCTCCGGCCGTACCACCAGAGTACGCTACCGATCTGCCTGATAAAATACGTGCCGCCGTCATTGCAGCGCCACGTGCCGGTGAGAGTCAGGGGGGTAAGGGGTTGGGCTGGAATGGGAGGTTGCGTAAAGTTTCCCGGCACCGGCGGTGGGGTGGTCACGCCGGAACGCGCGAGACCCAATGTATTTTTTTGGGGAAGAGCCGCTCGGGGAGGTCGAGCTTGTGGCCTGGAAGGCCTGCCCGCCTCGTCTGCTTTTCCGCTCAAGGTGTAATAGGGGTCGTTTATAGACCTGCGTGCCCAATCGACAATTTTGCCGACACTGGTTTGATATGGTTCTTCCAGTGCAGGTTTACTGTGAGTTGCGGTCTCCGCCCATTGTAATGCCTTTGTTGGTGATTCCCGGTTAAGATATGTCACGCTGAGCATGTACGCTGTCATGGAATGCGGGATAAGACGAAAACTCTGCTCAAAGTTCGATGCCGCATCCAGCCAGTCTTTCATGGTATAGGCCGAAAAACCCTGCTGATAAAAATTTTCAGCTCTGTTTATAGTCGCTTCATCCTGTGCCGATGCCGGAAGTGCAACCAATAAGGCCAGGGTGCAGATGAACAGAATTACGGACCGCATGATACCCCTATTTGTTTTCATCATATTTTCCCTCCTTCTTCATACTGTCAAAAATTGACCCTTGCGGGATCGGCACTGCAGGTTTTTCGATCTGCGACAGGGGCATCTTTTTCAGTTCCACACCTTTTTCCACATAGATGGCGTAACCAATGAGAAAAACACCGAGAAAAACAAACAACAATCCCGGAGACATGCCGGCAAGCGCGGCCTTTGCGCCACCAAGTTGTGCTGAAAACTTGAATTCACCCTTTACCCCGGAGGCGATCAGTTCATAACCCAGCCGTATGGTCAGGTAACCCAGGATGAAGCAGACTATCTTCATCACAATAACCATGCCAAAGGAGATGAGATATGCGGTTTCAGGAGTCATAAAAAGATCGTTTGGTTTCGCCGGCACCCATGGAGCCTTCGCCTCCTGGTCCGATCAGGCCAACGCACCCGGGCGGGCGATGGATTCACGGGTCTGCTTGAAAGAATTCGGGACACCGGTAAGCTCTTACAGACCCCGGAATTGTTGCCTTCAGTTACCCATGATAAACTCTGTTTCACATGACCAGCAGCGTGATCCGACCGGCTCTACAATCCACACGGTACCGTAAAAAAAAAGCCGGGCTGCACTTAATTATGGCAGCTCGGCTATCATATGGACCCGTCGCTTTCCGTCCCTGCCTTTCGACAGGTTTGGCTTTATCTTAACAGTACTGTATATTCTACCTATATCCGACTAACTCTTTGTAAGTCAAGAAAAAATGGTGCAGAGAACAGTATATTCCCGCATAAAATTTCCTGATTACGTACAAAGCTCAGCTTTTCACAAATCAGGGATAACATCGCTTGTTCATCCGGATTGCAGAACCCGGTAAATTCATCACAAATTCGCTGGGTTCGTAATACCCTTTGGTATTCAGCGATGGTATCCCTTGTATCAGACTGAGGATTGTAGGTAATCAGATAAAATTTTTCAGCAGATACAAGAGGTACACTCCAGACTCCCGGCAAGGGCCAGAGACATATTGAAATATTTCGAGGACTCATTTTTGTGCTGTGACACAGCAGGCATGCTGTTTTCAGACCTTACAGCAGACCGCTTGTAAAATATGTCGGCTAGAATCCTGCCGGATCGACCTTGCCGCGCGTACAGGTGGAACTCGTCGGGGCCGCATTATGAAGCAAGTCGCCGATGGAGGTGTCGGGTTCAATCTCGCCGCGCAGGTTAATCCAGAGTTCGGTAATTAGATTGCCCTTGCACTTCACGTTCACTTTATTCCCGCTTCCGGCGCCAAACGCTTCGTCGAAGGTTTTCCGGATTTCATTGGAGGTAATCACCTGACCGACATTTTCGGTAAACAGATTCCCCACGGCAGAGTCATTGATCTGATCAACGAGCATTATGGCTTCGCGATAATATTCGTCGACCGAAGCCCCGTAACAGGTGCCGTGCTTGATCCATTCATGGCGATCCAGATATGATGCAATACCGGGCATGACAACGGCCATGTCGGCTCGAGTCGTATCGGCAACCTCCAGCGCGGGCAGCAGATTCCAATGCTTGTTACGATCAATGGCCTTGTTGGTATTACCGACCCCGCAATATGCATTTTCTTTCGGCTGGGGCCACAACCCATGCAGGGAAAGATGGGTGGCATCATAACGATCCTTTGTCTGCGTTTCACATTCCGTCTTGTACTGATGCGTCTGACAGAAGCCGGGTTGCCAACTGATCGCCAGCAAATATTCTCTGGAGACCTGTCCCCCCGTTTCCGAGACCCCGCCGGAGCTTTTGCAATCCACCAGAAGCGTACCGCAGGAGGTTTCAACCCAGCGTTGCGAAACACCATTGTTCTCAACCTTGATCTGGTAGTAGGTTCCGTCGGGTTTGTTTTTGGCGGTGACCACATAGGCAAACCCTTTCTGCAAAAGGATGTTTCCGGGGTTTGTTTTCTTTTTAATCGAGTGGTAGGCCGGGCAGGGTTTTTCAGCAATGAGGTATCCATCCAGCGGGATAGCCGCCCAGCTACCCGTTGCCATCACAACAACAAAAAAAGTGGTAACTGCTGCAATTCCATACCCGAAAAATCGTTTCATG
>DRKH01000031.1 GCA_011051825.1 Desulfobulbus sp. | reverse complement strand
GCCGGAGTCGGAGATTTTCATGGTTCGGAGTCTACGCTACCTGTTGTGGCTGGGACGGTAAAATCTGGTCCAGCCTGCTGGTTTATCGGCAGTCGGGCATTGTCCGGAGCACCTCGGTGTCCCCGGACAATGCCTCCTCAATTATATTTTTTATGCTCTGCGTCCAAAAAGCGCTGTCCCTACCCGGACCAGGGTTGCCCCTTCTTCAATTGCTACCATGTAATCTGCTGACATCCCCATGGACAGCTGGACGTCTGTGTTGTCTGCAAAGACTTTTTTCCCCGCCAGCCGGTCTGAGAGCTGTTTCAGCTCCCTGAAGTACCTGCGAGCGTCCTCCGGGTCATTGCTGTAGGGCGGCATCCCCATCAGGCCCAGGACCTTCAGCTGCGTTTCCCGGTTGATCAGCACCAGCAGTTCTTCCGCATCCTCCGGTAACACACCGTGTTTCTGGTTTTCCCTGCCGATATTGACCTGAACAAAAACTCGTAAATCTTTATCCAGGGCAACGGCATGACGGTCAAGGGCCCGGGCGATTTTTATTCGGTCTACCGTCTCGATCACATCAAAGAGTTCGGCCGCAATTCTGGCCTTGTTACTTTGCAGATGACCGATAAAGTGCCAGCAGAGTTTTTTGTTCTTCAGCGCGGTAATTTTCTGTTCGGCTTCCTGGAGGTAATTTTCGCCAAAGACCTGCTGCCCGCAAGATATGGCCTGTTGAATGACTTCGAGGTCTTTGCGTTTGGAAACCGCAACAAGTTGCACGGAGTCAGCGCTTCGTCCGCACCGTTCGGCGGCCAGGGCGATATTCTTCTCTATTGTCTGCAGGTTGTCACAGGTCATGAAACACTCATATTGTTAAGGAAGCTCCGGCAAACCGGCATGGCTGGATGATCTGTTCATTCCGTCCCGGCAGCCGGCGGCAGGTTGAAAAGCGTTCTTGCATTGTCGCTCGTCCGCTCGGCAATTACCAATAGCGGTGTATCGCGCAGTCGGGCTATTTTTGCGGCTGTATACTGGAGAAGTGCAGGCGTATTGCGTTTGCCGCGAAAGGGGACCGGCGCTAGAAATGGGCCGTCGGTTTCAATCAGCATGGAGTGCAGGGGCAGCTCTTGGGCCACCTGCTGGAGGGATTTTGCATTTTTAAAGGTGACAATACCCGGAATGGACACAAAAAAACCCAGCTCAATGACTCTGTCGGCAAGTTCAGTATCTCCTGAAAAGCAGTGCATGACACCTCCGGCAGGAAAGGGGGCATGGCTCCTGAGTATTTTCAAGGTGTCTTCGTGCGCCTCCCGGTCGTGGATGATAACCGGCAGGTGCAGTTCTTTTGCCAGACCAAGCTGGCGGGAAAAAACCTGCTGCTGGACCTCTTTTGGCGAGTACATCCTGGCATAGTCCAGGCCGATCTCACCATAGCCGACGACTTTTTCGTTGATGCTCAACTCAACTATTTTGTCAAAATCAGCATCGGTCACCCCGATCGCGTCGTGAGGGTGGATTCCGACTGCCGCATAAACGGACGGGTAACGCCCGGCAAGCTCAACCGCCTGTTCGGAACTGGCCCTGTCGACGCCTATAGTAAGAATGGTGTCGACACCGGCCCTGTGGGCCTGGTCGATAACCAGATCAAGATCCTGGTCAAAGGCCTCCATGTCCAGGTGGCAGTGTGAGTCAACAAGGTGTATCTCTTTCGATGCGTTTGCTTGGGGCATTGTCTATCCACAGTTATTTTTGCGTTCTTCTTTACCAGATGCGTGGCGTCCAGGCAAGAAACAAAGCCGATTCGGTAAAATGAGGCAATGGGAGTTGACAACGAAATGGTATTCCTTTACAAATATGAATTCAGGTGTAAACAAAACCAACCTTGTCAATATGCAGAAGAAAACCACAGTCTTTGACGCCATCTTAAGCCGACGCAGTATCCGTGATTTTACGACGGAGCCCGTGAGTACCGCCTTGCTTGAGACCATCGTCACTGCCGGAATATGGGCCCCGTCCGGTTTAAATAACCAGCCCTGGCGCTTTGTGCTCATTCGAGACGAGGAGATCAGGGGAAAACTCGCCGATCTGACCAGCTACAGCCATGTCGTTCGAGGTGCTCCAGCCCTGATTGCCGTCTATCTCGACACTGAAACCATGTATGATGCTGTTAAAGATCATCAGGCGGCCGGGGCCTGTATCCAGAACATGCTGCTCTGTACCGAAGAACTGGGCCTCGGCGGGGTTTGGCTCGGGCAAATTTTGAAGAACAGACAACAGGTCAACGAGGTGCTGGGGCTCGATGACCGGTTTGACCTCATGGCCTTGCTTGCAATCGGCCACCCGTTGCATCATAACCAGCAATCACGGCGAAAGCCTCTTTCCGATTTTATTCTAAAAAATGTGTAAAGGAGATGACAAATGAAGAGATCCCGCACCTGTCTGACAACCCTAGTCCTGCTGCTTATTGCAACCCAGATGTTTGTTGTTGGCTGTGCCAGTGGTCCCATGGGAAAAACCGAGGTTGAACCCGGTGACGCTGCTTTACCTCCGGTCTCCGGATTTGCCGATGATATTCAGGATATAGTCCTCCCCACCGATATGGAATGGAATCGCAGCAAGTCCATGGCCATCAAAACCGAATCCTTTCGTGGTGGCGTCTGGCTCTATGAGGGGAAAGTGGAAGTGATTTCACTTAAGGACTTCATGATCAGTTCCATGCAGGACAATAAGTGGAAGCTCGTCGGTGAAGTAACCTCCAAGGATGTCATGCTGGCCTTTACCAAGCCGAACAAGACCTGTATGATGGTGATTACCGATGAAAGTTTTGGTAAAACCTCGTTGACGCTCTATGTAACCATCGATAAGGCGGCGGCCTCGTCCCTCAACCCCTTTGGTGAAGCCGTCGGTAAATAACTACAGCAACATGACCGTGGACGTTGACCAGCCTGCAGACCGATCGGTGCTGACCGGCAAGAGAATCCTCTTTGGCGTAACCGGTTCAATTGCCGCCTTTAAGGCTGCCGGATGGGTGCGTGAGCTGACGGCCGAATCCGTGGGTGTGACCGTGGTCATGACCGGAGCAGCTGAACGCTTTGTCTCCTCTCTGACCTTTGGCGCCCTGTCTGGAAATCCGGTCTACCGCGATATGTTTGATGAAGCCCCGGACAGGTTGATGGCACATATCAACCTGTCGCGGGAAGCCGATTGTATCCTGATTGCGCCTGCAACCGCGCAGACTATTGCCCGGCTGGCCCATGGTATGGCCGACGACCTGTTAGCGACCGTGGTTCTGGCAGCACGGATCCCGGTAGTGCTCTGTCCGGCCATGAACAGCAATATGCTCTCTCATCCCGCAACCCGGAAAAACCTTCGGCAGTTGCAGGATATGGGATATCACGTTATACCTGCCGACCGCGGAATTCTGGCCTGCGGTGAAGAAGGGGCCGGCCGTCTGCCCCAATGGGAATCTGTCCGCGAAACACTTCTCCGGCTCTTCTCTCCCCAGGATCTTGCAGGAAAAAAAATTGTGGTTACCGCCGGGCCCACTCGGGAACCGTTGGATCCGGCACGTTTTTTAAGTAATCGTTCAAGTGGAAAGATGGGCTATGCGTTGGCACGAACCGCTGCCCGGCGAGGAGCCGAAGTTGTTCTTGTCAGTGGTCCGGTGGCACTGCCCGAGCCTGTGGGGATACGGACAATCCAGGTGAATACTGCCGATGAGATGAGAGCGCAGGTCGTGTCGCTGGCCCGGAATGCAGATATCGTGATCAAGGCTGCCGCTGTTGCCGATTTTAAACCCGAAAAATACCGCCGGCAGAAAATTAAAAAGAGCAGTGCCGGGACCGTCATAGAGCTGGAACAAAATACGGATATCCTGGCAGAACTCGGAAAAACCAGGCAACCGGGAACTCTGCTGGTCGGGTTTGCTGCGGAAAGTCGGAACCATGAACAAGAGGGCTTCAGGAAACTGCGGCAGAAAAATGTTGACCTTGTTGTCGTTAATGACATTCTCGGGGCCGCAACCGGTTTTGACGTGGACACCAATCAGGTGCTGCTGGTAGACGGAAACGGAAGCCGTCGGCTTCCGCTGCTGTCCAAAGTCGAGACTGCAAACCGGATATGGGACCACGTCCTTACTCTTAACGACTCTGGAGCATTGAGTGGCGGGGTTTGAGGCGCCCTTGAGAGAAAAGGTAAGTGTCCTGTCACCAGTTACGAACGGGCTGTCTGTCGACCTCTTGACCCGAGGAGGTTGTGGCCTCCTCGGGAATAAAGAACTCCGTTGGTCCCGATAATGATTTGTCCGACTTCTCTTTTACCCTGCCATCGCCTCCTGGTAGATCGCTATAACATCCTCTTTTGACGGCTGTCTCGGGTTGTTTTCAACCGGCCGTGCAACGGTCAGGGCTATTTCGGCCATTTCCGGCAGTTTGTCTTCCGGTATTTTTAATTCGCGCAGGCTCCTTGGAATGCCGAGATCCTGATTGAGCAGGTGGAGTTCTTCCACCGTCACTTCAGCCGCATCACGGAGGGATAATCCCGAAACATCCTGACCCAGGATTTCAGCCAGCAGGGCGTGTTTGTGCAGGTTGCCGATCAGGTTGTATTCCGTGACATAGGGGAGCAGCACTGCATTGGCAAGTCCGTGGGCAATACCGAACATGCCGCCCAGCGGGTAGGCCATGGCATGAACAAGTCCGACTCCGGCAATGGCAAGTGCCTTGCCGCCGAGCAGAGCGGCAAGAAGCATGTTGCCGCGGGCTTCGATGTTTCTGCCGTCGGCATAGGCGGATCTGATATTGTCGGCAATAAGTTCCATGGCACGGATGGAGTACATCTCGGAGATCGGATGAGCCTGCACCGAAGTAAATGCCTCCAGGGCATGGGTCAGTGCATCAATACCGGTTGTAGCCGTAACCCGGGGGGGCAGGCTCAAGGTCAGCTCCGGGTCAAGAAGGGCTGCGTCCGGATAGAGCGGGTCACCGTTCATTCCGCCTTTTGATCCTGTCTCCTCATTAATGAAGACCGCGGTGAAGGTAACCTCTGCTCCGGTACCGGCCGAGGTCGGCACCATGATTTTCGGTACCCCTGGCTTGCTGATTTTGCCAAGGCCGAGATAATCAAGTGCGCGGCCGCCATTGGTCAGGAGAATGCTGATTGCCTTGGCAACGTCCATGGCTGACCCGCCGCCGACACCGATGACGCAGTCGCAGTTATTGGCCCTGGCCAGTTCTGTGCCCGCATCGGCAAGCCGGAGGCCGGGTTCCGGATCAACCCGGTCGTAGAGCGTATAGGCAATGGAGGCATTGTCAAGCGGAGTGCGGATCTTGCTGTCCAGCCCTGCCTTTATCAGGCCCGGATCCAGGACCAGTAACGGTTTGGTGCCGCCGGCCCGGGTGATAATTTCCGGCAGAGAATTGATGGATCCGGCGCCAAAGTGAATCTGTGTCGGCTGGGTAATGGTAAAAGGCTGGGAAATTGTCATGGGTTCACCTGTTGTGTCGGAAGAATGATTTTCGGTTTCCGGTTCCGAGTGTGTTGTGTACATGGGCGCTGATGAAAAAGTAGATCGGCTCCCTTGAGCGTTGCGCTGCTGACTGCAAGCGGAACCATTTTTAATGGCAACTGCGTATCTTGCAAAAGCAACTGGGTCCAGGTACAGTATGTTTCAAATCCAACACTATAGCGCACGGAATAATTTTAGCCAGAAAAAGCCTGATGTCTCGGTTTGAAAATGAGGACTGCCCGATATGACCATGCAACTGAGTCGATCTGAACAGAAACGACGAATCAAGGAGGTCGAACAGCTGGTCAGAGAACTGGTCGAACTGCCTGACCAGATCTTGAACAGGCTCCCCGGCGATGAGGAACTGATTGCTCTTTGCAAAGAGACCAAATCCCTCAAGGGCGGGGCTCGGAAAAGGCAGATCAAATACATAACCAAGCTCCTGAAAAAAGAGCCGGTAACGGAGCTGTATGATTTTCTTTCAAAGAGAAAAGGGGCTTCCCTGCATCGGAAGAAACAATTGCATGAGCTGGAATATCTGCGTGATAATCTTCTCGATGAGGCGATTGCCCTGAGAAAGGTTTTGCGCAGTGAGCAACAGGAACTCTCGGAAACCTGGGAAAGCGCAACCATTACTGAAATACGGAAACAGATGCCGGCAATAGATCCGATTGCCCTCAGCCGTCTGGCTGCAATTTTTGCCCGAACCCGGCAGCCCCGGCACAGCCGGGAAATTTTTCGGTTACTGCGGGCCGCTCAGGAACAGGGTGAGCGAGAACAGCACCGCGGATAGCCGGAGAAGATAAAGCCAATCGCTTGGACCCTGTTTACTGGAGAAATACATGGAGTATACGCAAGGAGAGGTCGGTCGTGTTTTTTATGCCCGGTTCGACCACGGCGACGACATTCTGTCAGGATTGACCCGGCTTGCCGAAAAAGAGCAGTTGCGCTGCGGCTGGTTTCAGCTTTTTGGCGGGCTGCTGGCCGCTGATGTGGTTGTCGGACCTGAACAGCCGGTCATGCCGCCGAAACCGGTCTGGGATACGATCGGAGACAGTCGTGAAGTCCTCGGGGTCGGTTCGATTTTTTTTGACGGCGACAAGCCCCTGCTGCACCTGCATGCCGCCATGGGCCATCATGGCGAAACTTTGACCGGATGTGTCAGGAAACACACTGAGGTCTATCTGTTGATAGAAGCGGTTGTCTATGAATTAAAAGGAATGAACATCACCCGACCCTGGTTTGAAAAGGGCGGGTTTAACCGGCCGGAACTGGGATGATCAGGGAGCGGGCAGTCTGTTTTTGAACAGAGGCGAACCGGATCTGACCCTTTCGCCTGTAGCGGAGTTCAGCGATACCACCTCCTTGAAACGAGATGGTATCGCTGTGAAAACACTAAGGGGAATTCATCCGGGTAAACCTGCCTCAGCAGTTGCGGAAATTACATAAGTGATCAGGGGCACCGCACGGAGTCTCGCAGGCTCGCTTACCCGGAGTCTCGCCTGCGCGAATCTACAACACCCCTGAGCACTTACAGGTTAAGGTAGATGAAAACACCTGGTTACAGATCCTGTAACCAGTTACGAAATTACTCGTCGCCGCTCTCTATCATCAGAATCCTGTCTCCGGGCTTCAGGGCCTGGCCGACCTTGGCGGATATGGCGGAGACCGTACCGGCCATTTCACTGGTAACCGGGGTCTGCATCTTCATGGCTTCAAG
>DRKH01000030.1 GCA_011051825.1 Desulfobulbus sp. | reverse complement strand
GGATCTCTGATTCGGGCCATCTTTGAACGATTCGCAATCGAAAAATCCTCAACGTAGCACTGCTACGCCTGCGGTTTTGCTCAATTGCACCGTCCACATCCAACCCAAATCAGAGTGCCTGATCGTCACACTTATTTTATGTCAGCCCCCAAGCCTATGTTTAAATTTCATAAAACGAGCTCAATAGAATTTTCAAGACCTCTTTTCGCCATTCTGTTAACCACCATAATGCTGGCCGGTCTGCTTGCAACCAATACGGTTCGTAATCTCAGCAGGGAACAGCAGATCATGGAGAGTTTCCTCCTCGACGAGGGCATGACCCTGATTCGCAGCTTTGAGGCCGGTGCGCGTACCACCATGATGCATGATATGATGGGCGGGAGTCTGCCCATCCAAACCCTGGTCGAGGAGACGGCCAAGGCCAGGCGAATTGCCTTTATTTCCATTGTTACCGAGGATGGAATTATCGTTGCAAATGCAGGCAACCATAACCCTGCAGCAGATGATAACCTTACCCGGGAGGTGTTTAAGAGCAGACATCCGCAAACAACCATGGTGGACAAGAAGGGCAGTGAACCGATTTTCGAGGTAGCGGCAATTTTTCAGTCCCTGCCGGCAGAATACCCATCCATGATGGGCATGATGGGAGGGCGGCATCACTGGAAAAACAACTCCTCGATTATTGATATGCTTGAAAAGGGCAGGGCCGTTATCCATCTGGGCCTGCGGACCGAGGAATTTATTACCGCCAGGGAGCAGGATTTCAGACACACCCTGTTTATGGGGACGCTTCTTTTCCTTTTGGGCAGCGCCGGGTTTTATTTTCTTTTTCTGTACCAGGGCATGCGGGTGACCCGGACGACCCTGGCCAACATGAAGCTCTATACCAGAAATATCATTGAGTCCATGCCCGATGGTCTGATTGCCTTGGATTCCAGGGACCGTATTGTTGCGTGCAATCCCCGGGCCCTGGAGTTCACGGCGATGACAATGGATGAGCTTAAGGGAAACCGCCCTAAAGATCTCTTTGCCGGATGGCCGGTCGACTCCCTGAAAGAGCGGGGTGGCATTTCCTCATTCTCCTATACCTTCCTGCACGGAGACGGTGGTGAAGTTCCGGTTGAAATCAGTGGCTCGCCCCTTTTGAATGATCAGGGAGATAATCTGGGTGCGGTTTTTCTGCTTCGTGATCTTCGCGAGATCCGGGCCATGGAGAAACAACTTGTCCGTTCGCGTCGCCTTGCAGCGCTTGGCCGGATGGCTGCCGGCATAGCCCATGAAATCAGGAATCCCCTGGGAACTCTGCGTGGTTTTGCGCAGTATTTCGGTTCCAGGGCCGATGATGATGCATCAAAGGAATACAGTGCCCTCATGGTGGGTGAGGTGGACCGGCTCAACGAAACGATCTCAACTCTACTGCAGTTCTCCCGTCCGCGTGATCCGGAATTTTCACGAGTCGATCCCGGCAAGCTCCTTGAAAAAACCTGTAAGTTGCTTGAATATGATTTTCTCGAAAAGGAAATCGCTCTACTGTTACAGGGAAAGTGTGCTCCAGAGATACATATTGAAGCCGATGGTGATCTCCTGCTTCAGGTGTTGCTGAATCTGTTGAAGAACGCACTTAATGCCAGTCGTGCCGGTGATACGGTGATTCTTTCCTGTGAAAATGATGAGAAAAATCTGTACATTACCGTGACCGATACCGGCATCGGCATGAATAGAGAAGAACGGGAACAGATGTTTGACCCCTTTTTTACCACGCGAAAATCAGGAACCGGTCTGGGGCTTGCGGTCAGTCACCAGATTGTAGAGCAGCATCAGGGGGCTTTTGAAGTCCGGTCCCGGCCGGGAAGGGGAACCACCGTGACCGTGGTTTTACCCAGACAACAACGTCTACAGTGAGAACAGGTATGAAAACAATATTGATTGTCGATGATGATATGGCCCACCGGACCATGCTTAAGGTGAATCTCTCCGGGGCAGGGTACAAAATAGTAGAGGCCGACGATGGAGATATGGTTCTAGCCGTTCTTGCCGAACAAGAGGTGGATCTCATTCTGATGGACCTGAAGATGCAGCGGATGGATGGCCTGGAAGCCTTAAAGCTGCTGCGGGAAAAAGGCCGGGTGGAACCGGTGGTCGTCATCACGGCTTTTTCTTCGGTGGAATCCGCCGTTGAAGCCATGAAATACGGGGCCATGGATTATGTCACCAAACCGGTGGATATCGAGGCTCTGAAACTCACCGTTGCCAAAGCCCTTGATTTCGAGGCCCTGCGCGAGGAGAATCTGGAGCTGAAAAAACGACTGGGCGAGCAGTTTGATTTCGGCAATATTATCGGCCGCAGCCCGAGCATGCAAAAGGTTTTTGAAACCCTGTCCCTGGTTGCGCCCTCCGATGCAACCGTCCTGATCAATGGGGCCTCCGGTACCGGTAAGGAGTTGATTGCCGGTGCCCTGCATCATAACAGCAGCCGAAAAAAGGGTCCCTTTATCAAGGTGAACTGCGCCGCTCTCCATGAAAACCTGCTGGAATCCGAGTTGTTCGGGCATGAAAAAGGGGCGTTTACCGGTGCCGACAGCCTGCGGCTCGGCAGGTTTGAACTTGCCGACGGCGGTACCCTGTTCCTGGATGAGATCGGCGATATGTCTCTGCAGACCCAGGCCAAGATTCTGCGTGTTCTTCAGGAGGGGGAGCTGGAACGGCTGGGCGGCAGTAAAACAATTGCCGTGGATGTGCGAATGGTTGCCGCCACCCATAAAAATTTGACGGCCATGGTGGAGGAGGGCACTTTTCGTCAGGATCTTTTTTTCAGGCTTTCCGTGGTCCCCATCGAGTTACCCCCCCTGCGGGAACGGATCGAGGATATACCGGTGCTGGCTGATTTTTTTCTTCATCGCTATGCTAAAAAAAATAAAAAGGATATCCGGGGCTTTCATCCGCAAACCCTGGTATTGCTGGCCAGATATGCATGGCCGGGCAATATCCGGGAGTTGGAGAACACTATAGAACGGGCCGTTATCCTCTGTCTTGGTGAACAGATTACCCCAAAAGAACTACCGCCGCAAATGCTGCCGGATGATTTTCAGCCCAGTGGAGAAACGGCCGTCTCTCCCAGCGGCCTGACCTTGAAGGACGTGGAACGGGAGGCCATCCGGACCACCCTGAAACAGACCGACGGCAACAAGTCCCAAAGTGCCAAACTTCTCGGAATCGCCCGCCAGACCTTGCTGAACAAGATCAAGGAATATGGCCTGTAAGAAAATTGTACAGTGCCTTGTTTTTGGACTGTTTGATGGTTGATCGGTTGCAAAGTGGTTTGTTTTTGGACACCAGGAGGCAGGCGGGCAGTGTGTCTTCATCTGATGTTTCAGGACTTTTTTAATTTAACTCGGCAGGTTACCTGTTTTCGTCTATTATGGCATATAACCTGCTAATAACTATTCAGGTAGGGGCAGAGAACTAGCCCTACCACCACCTGTAACTGTTCAGGAGTGCTCCATATCTGTGCAGTCAGGCCTGTGAACTATAGTGATTCCTATGTGAATCAGGCCTGACCGTGCAGAGATGGGGTGCTCCTG
>DRKH01000029.1 GCA_011051825.1 Desulfobulbus sp. | reverse complement strand
TATGAACGGCTTGGCGGCAGCAGAACCCTGCAGTGCCGGGCGCGGATTCTCGGGGCCGCCAATCAGGATTTACCGGAGCTGGCCGCCCGGGGACTGTTTCGGGCCGACCTGCTTGACCGGCTGGCCTTTGATGTAATCACTCTGCCGCCCTTGCGGACACGGGAAGAGGATATTGTGTTGCTGGCGGAACATTTTGCCCTCGGGATGACCGGGGAACTCAAGCGGTCGTATTTTCCCGGTTTTGCCGATTCAGCCCGTGAGCTTCTGCTGCAGTATGACTGGCCGGGTAATGTCAGAGAACTCAAGAGCGTGGTTGAACGGGCGGTGTATCACGGCGACGCGGAAGAGCGCATAGAGACAATTGTTTTTGATCCCTTTGCCTCCCCCTTTCGTCCCCGTTCTCCAGTCCCGGAGGGCACAGGGAGAAATGAGCCCCACGAGCGGGAAACCCGGGGGGCCGAACTACCGGTGCCGACGGATTTCAAGGCCCGTATCAGGGCGCTGGAGCGAGAAATACTTGGCCGCGCCCTGGAGGAAAACCGCTTTAACCGGCGGAAAACCGCGGAGCGTCTCGGTTTGAGCTATGATCAGCTCCGTGGCTATCTGAAGAAATATAAACTCTGATCAAGCGGCCTGGGCCTTTCGCCAGCCATCGGCCTTCAAGCGTTCAATCCGGGCAATATTCCAGCTGCTGATCTCCTGCAGGTATCGGGTGGGATCGGTCTTCTGCAGTTCCATTATTTCGATGCGTTCTTCAAGAACATCCTGTTTCTCTCCCGGATACATCTCCAGCCAGCAGGCATAGCCACTGTCGAAAAGATAGCCCGGCCGAACCGCTTCCGGTTCCAGCATCAGTTTGGACACGGTCATGAAGCGGGCAAGATCCATATCGTATTCTATGATCCAGTCATTATCCGTCAGCATGGTGTTCGGATCAAACTCGACCTGGTGTGAACATTCCGGACAGTACAGTTCAGCAATAACCTCCTGACTAAGTACATTATCCCGCATGTGGAACTGGGCGTCGTTTTTCCCGCATTTGCAGGTTTTTCGTATTTCAAGGCACATAGCATCTTCCTTTTTTGCGTTAAGGTTAATGATAATTATTCATATCCGATTTGTGGCGGGAGTGCAATAAAAAAAACTGTTCATGGCCGCTGAGGTCGGCTACACTTTTTTTAAGGAAGAAATGTTTCCAGGTAAAACCGTGTACAGGAGGACCAGTGCAAAGAATATATTTCATCATCATATCCATGCTTTTTCTGTCGGTCGTCCTGCCCTTTTCAGCCCAGGGTCGCAGCCTGTACTGGCAGGACATGCAGGTCACTGCCGACCTGGATGCGGCCGGCCGCCTGCATGTTCTTGAGCAGCAGACCATCGTCTTTACCGGGGCCTGGAATGGCGGCGAACGCCGTTTTAATCTCCGGGCAGGTCAACAACTCAGGATGAACAATATCTACCGGCTTGATTCCGCAACCGGTCGCAGAATCACCCTGAAAAAGGGCAATCTGGCCCGGGTTGACCACTGGGTCCGGCTAAACGGCAACACGCTGCGCTGGCGGGCGAGGCTCCCCTCTGATCCGCCCTTTAATCATACACCCATTACCTATATCCTGGACTATACCCTGTCCGGGATTCTGCTGCCGCTGAACAATGGCTATCAACTCAATCATGACTTCGCCTTTCCTGATCGAAACGGCGTTATTGAGCGTTTTTCCCTGCGACTTGATCTTGATCCCGCCTGGCAGGTCCGGGGAAAACTGCCCCGGCAGCTGCAGAGGAATAACCTGAAGCCGGGGCAGTCGGTTCGCCTGTCTGCAGTTCTGCTCCATCCGGACGGGATCCCGGCTGCAGTGGGGAGGAGGGTTCCCCGGCAGGTCCGGAAAGCACCATCGGCATCGTTTGCTCTGACCATACCGGGTTCCGGGGCCCCGCTCTGGCTGCGTGGGCTGGTCATCGGCCTGCTCTGGATTCTGGTTTTGCGGCAGGGGCTTGTTTTTCTTGCCCATGAACGGAAAATGGGACGTTTTAAAGCTCTGGTTCCCGTTGATCGGATCAATACCGACTGGTTGAATGAGCATGTTTTTTCCATGGCTCCTGAACTGGTCGGGGCGACCTGGGATAAAACCACCGATGCAAGTGAGGTGGCTGCGGTCCTTGCCCGCATGGTCCTGGAAAAGAAGATGAAGAGCCGGGTTGAGCAGGAACGCCTTCCCTGGCTGGGGCTTAAAATTCCCGGTTACTACACACTCTACCTGACCCTGCTGGTGCCCAGGTCTTCCCTGTCCGGCTATGAGCTGGAACTGGTGGAAGGGTTGTTTGTTGATGGTGATGAAACCGATACCAAAAAGGTGAAAAAGTATTACCGGAGTAAACGCAAGAGCTTTGATCCCATTTCCAAGATACGTGAGCCCTTGAAAAAACAGGTCAAGGCCATGACCTCTCCATCAAAAAAACCTCTGGAGATGATCTGGGTCCCTACTCTGCTTGTATTTTCCATCAGTTTCTTTCTGTTGTTCGGTGACTTTTTTTTCCATCAGTTTGAGCGGTCCCTGGAATTTATGCTTGGCGGCGGAATTGTTGTGGCCTGGATCATCAGTGTTGTTGCAGCTGGACGTTACGCGGCCGGCTCGGTGCGGGTCAAGGGCAGGGCGCAGATGGTGTGGGCCCGGACCATGCTCATGGTCTTCTTTTATTCAGGGGCTCTGCTGGTGGTTAATATCAGCTCTCTACTGGTTGTGGGAAGTGGATTGCTCTGTGCTGCCGCCGTCAATAATATCCTCAACGTGGCGAAAACCAGAGACAGTAAAGAAGGAGTACGGCTGCGCAGGTACCTGGCCTCGGCCCGTGAATATCTTGCACAGGAATTAAAACGGGATCGGCCGGAACTTGAGGATGAATGGTTTCCCTGGCTGATCGCTTTCGGGCTCGGCCCCAAGGTGGACTCCTGGTTCAGGCAGTATGGCCGCCATATGGCCACATCCGTGGGTTCGATGTCCGGGACCGGAAGCAGCTCCGGTTTTACCGGAGGCGGCGGGCAGTTCGGCGGTGGCGGCGCAACCGGTGCCTGGAGCACGGCAGCGGGCTCCATGAGTACTTCGAGTTCAAGCAGCAGTGGTGGAGGTTTTTCCGGCGGCGGTGGATCAGGTGGCGGCGGCGGAGGAGGATTCTGATCCACTGCTTCCGGATAGCTGTGTACTGAAGGCAGGCTGAACAATAATGCTCGGAATACATCTGTCACCACGAAAAATCCGTCCCGGGTTCCGCGGCTTCTGATTTTTTCCTCAGTCCCAGACCCCGTCGATGGCTTGGCCGCATTGTCCACATTTCCGGACAGACACTCGCTAAGGGCTGGTGAAACCACTGAGTTCCAGGCCCTGTGACGAGATACAAACAACGGCCCTTGCAGTGGACCGGTTTCCATATGATTATTATTTGCGGATAAGAGCTGTTTTGTGATAAAAAAAGGTATGAGGTTCACCAGCAGCATGCAGAGTCTTCACTTCCATCTTCGTCCGATCACGACCCGTTCACTTGGGCGGACTGTAGATTTGCCGGGCTGCTTGAACCAACCGAGGGCACCGGCAAGCTCTTGCAGGTCCCGGAATTGTTGATTTCCGTTACCCTTGGTGAACTGTTAGTTATTAGTTAGCCAACAGAATAGATCCAGGCAGTTTAAAAGTCCCGGGAGAACGTATGGTGAAGACCGATTTTGTCGCTTCTGAACAGCGTACAGGACGGGAAAAGCTGGAGCGGGATATTGCTCTGGCATCGTCCAACGCGGTTATTGATGGAGTCCTGAAAACCGTTGGCGGTCAGCTGGTGGTCCTCAACAGCCAGCGTCAGGTTATTGCCGTCAATGATATTTTTCTTAAGACGGTTGGGATTGAAGATTCGGATGAGATCTTTGGCCTCCGGCTCGGTAAGGTAATCGGCTGCATCCATGCCGATGAAGAACCGGACGGCTGCGGAACCACAAAGTACTGTTCCTCCTGCGGGGCCGCCATTGCCATGGTGGCCAGTCTTGCAGCCAATGAACCTGTGGAGCGAATCTGTGCAGCAGAGGTTGGCCGGGGCGAAACGAAGACGGATCTATTTCTCCAGGTACGGGCTGTTCCCTTCAGCTGTGAAGAGGAACGTTTTCTTCTGATTTTTATACAGGACATCTCCCGGCAGCAGCAATGTGCCGGCGAGGAACGTCTTTTTTTTCACGATTTGAAAAATGTTCTCGGTGCGTTGCAGGGCGCTGCCGATCTGCTCACCATGGGCAGTCCGGATATGAGTAGACGCTGTGGCCGGCTTATTCGTAAGCTGGTGTACAGGTTGAACTGTGAAATTGAGATGCAGCGGACTCTGGTACTCAGTGGAGAGCATACCTATACTCCCCGTCTGGAGGATATTTCGGTTCCCGGTATCCTGCTGGACAT
>DRKH01000028.1 GCA_011051825.1 Desulfobulbus sp. | reverse complement strand
TCGGCCGGAGGACAGCGCAGCGCGTCCATGGCCATATCCAGACGGCTGTCCAGATTCCAGGCATCGGTGGCATCCAGCCGGTCCTGAACCTGGGCCTGCCGATCGATCAGGGCCTGCATCTCATCATCGTTCATGGGTTCGGCAAACTTCTCGTTGATGGCGTTAAACTCGGCCAGCAGGTCCACTGTTGCCTGGGCGCCCTCCTCGACAACTTCGCGCACGGTCTTTTCCGGGTCCAGATCGGGCTCCTGGGGCAGGTAATCAATGGTAAAGCCCTCGGACATGGTGGTCCGGCCCTCGAATTCACTGTCAATCCCGGCCAGGATCCGCAGGAGCGTACTCTTACCGGAGCCGTTAAGTCCCAGCACCCCGATCTTGGCTCCATAAAAATAGGACAGCGAAATATCCTTGAGGATGGGTTTATTATTATAACTCTTGCTGACCTTGATCATCGAGTAGATAATTTTATTTGCTTCTTCAGCCATGTATATTTCTCCGGGTTTGTATTTTCAATACAGGTTGTGATACGGCACAACAAAACAGGAAATGTTATCACAACCAAACTGTAGCACTGCAAGGATGTTACCGCATGACAGACCTGACAGACAAAGGATGGGGATTAGCCCCCTGCCCTCGATTTCCAGCACAATACCAAATTATTCACTTTCATCCCATGGTAAAAAAATCGTAACTATTCAGATGGGTGCACGATTTTTGCGATACCACAAACCATAGCTGTTCAAGAGTGCCTCACGGAGTGGGGTGCTCCTGAACAGCTACAAAAAAATCTATTGCACTGTTCTGTTCCGGATGCCTTCCGGGCCTCATTCAAGGATACTCTCCCGGTACCCAAATGGCCCTTGCGATTGGCAGCCGTTCACTTTCCCCTTGACAATCAAGCCCAAACATGGCTAAAATTTTGCCTGTATTTTCAGATGCTCGTAATAGAGCTTAATAGGGAACCCGGTGTAAATCCGGGACGGGCCCGCCGCTGTGACCGGGGACGAACGTTGCATGATGTCACTGTCTGTTTATCAGATGGGAAGACGCAACAAGTAGGATGATCCGGGAGTCAGAAGACCTGTCTGGTACGTACAGAGCATGAATTGAGACAGCAGTCTCGTTTATGGCTCAAAGGGACACCCTCGTGGACAAGGGGTTGTTTTAATGCAGTATTCTGTATTCGTGGAAAAATCAGGGATCCCCGAATCTATTTATTTGTCTGTAAATAGATCCGGGGATCTTTTTTTTTGCCCTGTTTGTCAATGGCGCGCTTCTCCGGACTCTAAGTAATTCTCAAAATTATTGTGAAAAAGGGGAAGAAAAATGAAGAAAAAGTGGTATCCGGCAGTCATCCTGTGCCTGGCATTGAGCCCGGCTCTGGCCTGGGCAGAAGAGAACACGGCACCGCCTGGTGACAACACGACCCTGGACGAGGTCGTGGTTACCGCCACCAGGAGTAAAGAAAATATCAGGGAAATACCTGCCAAGGTGGAAGTCATTTCCAGCCATGATATTGAAATGACAGTGGGGCAAACGCTGACCGAGCAGCTGAAAAAGAACAGCTCAATCGGTGTCATTGAATACCCCGGAGCCATGGCCGGTATCGGCATCCGCGGTTTCCGGCCTGAATTTTCAGGCATCACCAAGCATTCTCTGGTTCTTATCAACGGCCGACCGGTCGGCGCCACCAACCTGGCCACCATCATTCCCGATAATGTTGAACGGATCGAAGTTCTTAAAGGACCAGCATCCTCACTGTACGGTGGAGAGGCAATGGGTGGGGTCGTCAATATTATCACCAAAAAGAATACCGGCAAGCTGACCGGTTCTGCCGAACTTGGTTTTGGTTCATATTCAACGAATTTTCAAAAAGCGGCTCTGGGTGGAGGTATCGGTAAAGCTGTTGATTTTGACATAACGGCCAGGCGCTATGATCAAAGTGACAATTTCGACATGGGCAACAATGAGACCAGAGCCCATACCAGCTACAGAACCCAAAACGGCACCCTGCGGGTTGGAGCCGACCTCGGGTCGAGCTGGAGAATTGATGCAAGCGGAGATATCTATCAGGGGCGAGATATTGAAATACCGGGCGACACCTTTGATGGAGATGAAAAATCCGGGAATAAGGATATAGACAGGTACGGCCTTGACCTGATGGCTGCAGGTTCATTTGGCACCAACAACAAGCTTAGCCTAACGGCCTACAAAACAAACGAAACCTCTGAATCCTACAAACACTACACCGGCTATTTCACCCCGGTACAGGTCGCTCCGTACCGTAGCTATGACTCGGATATCGACTGGCTTGGTTTCCAGGCCAAGGATGAGTTTACCCTGGGGTCTCACAGCATCATTACCGGTATTGACTACCAGGACATCGACAAGAAGAGTCGGAGTTATAATCAGGACGGGAGCAGAAAAGCGCCCTGGTCACCGGATGAAGGGCGGACCAACTGGGCCGGTTACCTGGAAACGGTATGGCGCCTTATGGAGAATAGCCTGACCCTGACAGCCGGCGGCAGGTATGATTATTTTGAGGTGGAAACGGAGTCCACACCGTACAAAACCGATTTTGTACCCAATTCCGAAAGTTTTTCCACCTTCAGCCCACGGGCAGGCCTGAACTATCTGTTTCAGACCGGGGTACGCCTGCATACCACTGTTGGCCAGGCCTTTGTACCTCCCAATGCCGGACAGCTGGCAGGATACTCCGAGCGAGTTGTCGGCGGGGTCACCATGATTACCAAGGGCAATGCAGATCTTGATCCTGAAACATCGACCACCTATGACGCCGGCATTGGCTATGAACAGAAAAAGCTCGGCCTGTCCGCTGATCTGACATTTTTCCACACCAATGTTGACGACAAGATTACCAAGGTCACAATCGGCAATATCGGCACCTACGAGAATTCTCTCAGCGCCGAGATGGAGGGCCTGGAAACCATGTTTTCCTTTGACATCGGCGCCCCATTGCACTGGGACAGATCTCTGTCTGTTTTCTTGAATTCCACCCATATGTTCAAAGCGGAAGAGGATATCGCCGGGGGCGGTACTCGGGACATCCACAATGTGGCAAATTATACGCTGAATTACGGCGTTGAGTATGATGACGGGATGTTCGACGGGAGGCTCCATTTCCGTACCCAGGGAAAGATGAAAGATACGGACTGGAATGCTGCCGGTTACCCTGAGCTGGAATACCCCTCTTTTACCGTAGTTGACCTGGTGCTTGGCGTAAATTTTCTGGAGCACCATCGCCTGTCCCTTAAGGTCGATAACCTTTTTAACGAGTTCTATTACGAGAAAAAGGGCTTTCCGAAACCAGGGCAGAGTTTCTTTATCAGCTACCGCTATCAGTTTTAGCCTGTCACCCGGGCTGAGTAACGTTCCGGGAGAGCCGGCAGGATGACGGACTCCTCCTTGGGCACTTCATCCTGCCGCCTGGAATTTTTTTTAACAAACGGTCATTACCGCTTCGCCGTTCATTGATACGGGAGAGGCCATAGAGCCTGAGCACCATGCACGTCTATGAAATATTCGAATCAGGCGGTCCTGTCATGTGGCCGCTACTGGCCTGTTCCCTGGTGGCTCTCACCGTCACCGGTGAACGGTTCCTTTTCTGGGCGCAGATCCGGAAACATCGTAACAGGCAGCTGATGGACGAAATTCTCCGCCTTGCTGAAAACGGGGACTGGGAACAGATCAGGGAAAAATGTGCGGGCAACCGTGACCACGTAATACGCATGATAGTGATTGGTATCCAGCACCGTGATTATGACATGGGCAAGGCCATGGAGGCGGAAGCACAGCACCGGCTCAGGAAGATGAAACAGTACATGACCGTTCTTGACACCATGATCACCGTTACCCCCCTGCTGGGAATCCTGGGCACGGTACTGGGAATTATTGCCTCATTCAAGATGCTTGGCAGCGGCGGCGTTGCCGATCCGAAACTGGTGACCGGCGGCATTGCTCAGGCGTTGATCACCACGGCAGCGGGGCTGACGATTTCCATTACCACGGTTTTCCCTTATAACTACTTCAAAAGCCGTATTGAGCATGCGGCTCATGTTATGGAAAAGTACGCCACCAGCCTGGAGGTGGTTTTTAACCGACTTGAACGAACAAAAATGCCATGAAGATCAAGCAGGCATCCATCACTCCCCCCCGTATCGAAATGCTGCCGCTGATTGATGTCGTCTTTCTGCTGCTGGTCTTTTTTATCTATGCCATGCTGTCCATGGCCGTTCATCACGGCCTGCCTGTTGACCTGCCCAAATCCGGCAGCGTTGCCCTTGAAAACAAACAGGCCATTGCCATTACCATTGAACCGGGCACGGGCAATGCTCTGATTTTTCTTGACAGGCAACAGGTTACCCCCGAACAGCTGACGGCTGCATTGCATAGCAGAGCCGGGACAAAAAGTGAAAGAGAGCAACAGGAAGTACGGATCTATGCCGACAAGTCCATTGCCTATCAGAAATTGTTCCAGGTGCTTGACTGCGTTCGTCAGGCCGGAATGACCAGGATATCCCTGCAGGCGCAACAGGAACAGGGGAGCCACTGATGGCGGCCATGCAGCCCCGGCGATGTTTGCAGCAGCAAACTATATTCGGCCAAATGGACGATCATTCGGGATCTGAGGTGGAAAGAAACGACTGTCCGAAAAACGGCATGTTGGGCCGGCCTTTCCTGTTGAGCAGAGGCCGGTTTGTTCCGGCCGTTCTGGTGGCCGTTTCCGTACACGCCGCAGTATTCTGGATCAATATATCTTCCAAACCGGTGATGACCGCACCCCGGCCTCTCCAGGTGGAGCGCATCGCAGTGTCTCTGGGCAGTCGTCCCGTCCCCAAAAAAGAAGAACCTGTCCGGTCACCGGAGCCAAAGCCCCAACCGATTACTGAACCGGTCAGTGAACCCGCACCTGATCCGGTGAAACAGCCTCCGGAGGCGGAACCGGAACCCGTACTCAAGCCCAGGCCTGTCGTACGTAAAAAAACACCGGCCAAGATGTTGAAGCCGCGACCGGTACGAAAAAAAAAGGTCGCGCAGCCGCGGCGGCCGACAGCGAAAAAAGTCCAGCAGGCTCAGCCGCAAAAAAACATGCTCCCGTCAACGGCAACGAAACGAGC
>DRKH01000027.1 GCA_011051825.1 Desulfobulbus sp. | reverse complement strand
ACTGTAACATCTTGCTTGCCTTTTCGCCCATTTTCTGCGTTGCGAAAAAAGTTACATAGCACTGCTATGCAACTCTTTTCACGCCTTGAAAATGAACGAAAATTCGGCGCAATATTGTTACACTTATTTCCTTACAGTCCCTTACAGGTTGAAGATAGCTGAAAACAACACATAGTTGCACAGCCTGTGACCAGTTACGTTCCTTCTACTTCTTGAAAACACCCTTGATTCCGCCGCTGATTAAGGCTGCAATATCCATCAGAGTAAGAAAAGGGCTCACTCCCTTACCGGTTGTTGCCAGGTATCTCGGCATCCACTGAGGTTGAAATTTATTCTTAAAGTGCCACAACCCTTCAAAATTATAAAAATGTTTTCCTTTTTTATAGACCATCATGCCGAATCGGTCCCAGAGGCGTGCATGCTCATGGCCCATTAATCCCGAAAGAGGTGCCATTCCAAGGCTGAATTCGGCATAGCCCTTTTCTTTCAAGTGGAGCATCAGGGCGATAAAGAGAAAATCCATGGTGTTTTTTTCGGCATCCGGAAGGTGACGCATCAGATCGATGGTCGCTTCCGCTTTGGTACCGGTGGTAAATACGTTGGCAAAGGCCGTGAGTCGGCCATGTTCATGGACCAGGGCGAGCGGGAACCTGTTCAGGTATTCCCTGTTGAACCGGCCAAGAGAAAAACTTTTTTCACGGACACTTTTGAGGGCCAGCCATTGGTTCGAAATATCTGCTAACCTATCGAGCAGTTGCCCGTCGTGCGGGGGAGAAACGATTGTAAATGACAACCCGGCCCGATCGGCCTTGTTCATTGCCTGGCGCAACTTACTGCGTTTTTTGCCGGAAAGCCCGAATTCTTCAAGTTGAACCCGGGCCTCTTCGCCCAGCTTATAGAGATGAAAACCGGCGTCAATATACCAGTCCACATGTTCTTTTTTGACCTGATAAAATACGGCATTCCCCTGCTCCCGGGCCGCCATCGCCTTAAATTCCCATATCAGATTCACCTGTTCCTGCCGATCCCTGCCGATGGGATCTCCCAACGCTACCCAGCTGCGTTTGTGAATCGCAAACATGATAAAACTGTTGTTGCTCTCTGAAAAAAGCAGCCTTTTATCAGCAGTCAGGGCAAAATTCCCGTCCGCGTCATCCTGCTGTTGAATGATGTCCCGGGCCCGTTCCAGCTCTTGCCTATCCGGCATGGACGGCAACTGTCTCGGTGGCCGCAGGGCGGCAACAATAAAGGTAATCAAGAATGTTGAAACCGCGACCACAGCAGTCCGCATCCCTCGTGGTGCCTGCTTGTCCAGGGCAAACTGCCACCACAGCTCATTTTGATAGCTGGTTGCCTGGTAGGAAAAAAACAACAGCCAGAGAAATCCTGACAATGCCGCCAGGGTCAGTAAGAGCCATTTGATCTCAAGAATACCCGAAAAAAGTCGGGCATGCCGGTAAAACGGTTTCCTGCAGGACAGTAACAGGATCAATGTTAACAACAGGACAACGGCCCGGTCATAATCCAGCGTCTGGATAAAGGAGAGCAAAGCACCGACCAGAAACAGAACACTGCTGAGCCACAAGGCGACCCGGACACGCTGCCAGAGAGAAAATGAGAGAATTATCAAGATGATCCCGACAACTCCCCCCAGGATATGGGACAATTCAATCAGTTCAACCGGGAAAATTTTTCCCAGCAGATGGAGAGTAGGTGGAGACAGGGCAACCGAACTGCCCAGCAGCAGGATACTTCCTGAAATAAAGGTCAAGCCGGCAAGTGCAGGCGGAACCGCACTGAACACCACCTTACTTATCAGATGGAAACTTCCCTGCAGGTCAGGCACCATACCCTGCCGCCGCTTTTGAACATGCAGATAGATTTCACTGCCGGCAAGGAGGAATATCCCCCCGAGAAACGGCAGGAAATAATAGATAATTCGATAGACTACCAGGGCGGCGGTCAGGGCTTCCAGTGGAATATAGGAATGGAGTGCAGTTGCCATTACGGCCTCAAAAACACCAAGGCCTGCAGGTACTGCACTGACAATGGCAAGGACAAGCGCGATGGTATATACGGCAATAAAGGCGGAATATGAAATGGTGCCGTCAGGTAACAAGACAAATAATGTTGCCCCGGCAAGGCCGATATCCAGCAGAGAAAACAGGATCTGCGCACACAAGATGCCTGGTGAAGGAAGGCGAAATCTCCTCTTACCAAGGCGGAGCTCGCTCCGGCGCAGGCTGCCGAGCAACAGCATAAGACAGATGACCACAATACTGCAGATCGCTCCCCAGCGGACGTAAGTCCGGGGTAACGAAAAGTAATCGGCAAAAATCGTTGGATGGATTGCCAGAGCCGTGGTGCCGACCAGAGTTTCGCCAAGGGCAAAGCCGACACTACAGAAGGCTACGATCATGGTGACTTCGGAAAAAGAAAGTCCAACCCGTGAATAAAAGCGATATCGCACGGCTCCACCGGACAACCAGCTTACCCCCAGGGTATTGCCCAGTGAAAAACCGGTGAAGGAAGTAAAGGCAATAACCGGAAACGAGAGTTTCTTTCCCACATACAACAGTGCCGACCAGTCGTAGCCGGTCAGGGCCGCATAGTTCATCAGGGTGAAAAGCATGGCAAGCAGGATTTTTCCCGACGGCAGGGCCTGTATCCGGGCATAGATATCCTGCAGGCTGGTCTGGTGCAGAGTCCTTGAAAGGACTAGTATCCCGGCAATAAAGACCAGGAAGATGGCAAGGCTGGGCCCATATTTCTTTAATCGTGTCACCATGCTGTTTAATCGCTTTTGCTTCATAGTTTATGGGCTGAAGTTCAGGGGCCGGGCGGGGGTTTTGGTCCGGTGCCTTCGGGATCGTTTAAAAAACGGAGAATCAACCGATTTATTGCATCGGCATGGGTAATGGGTGTGGAATGACCACCGCCGGCAATAACCTTTAATACGCCGTTGGCCACGGTCTCGGCCATCTCTTTTGCGTGTGCAACTGAAACGTAATCATGTTCTCCGACAAGGATAAGAACAGGACAGGTTATCGCTGCCAGCATATCCGGGGTCAGCCGGGGCGAGGTCTGCCAAAGCTTTTTTACCTGCCGCTCCAGTTGTGGATATTCGCGGCTGGAGCCGGTCCAGAAACGATTGAACCATTGCCTGAACCATCCGTACGGCTTCCGGTTATCCTGCTGTATCTCCGGGACCAGTCCCTCCGGATTGAAGTTGGCACTGATCAGGATGATTTTTCGAATCCGTTCGGGATAGCGATAGCCAAGAACCAGGGCGGTATTGCCGCCGTCACTCCAGCCAAGTACATCGGCCGAATCGATATGCAGGTGATCAAGCACTCCGATAACATCCCGTGCGTAAACCTGGTAACTGGGTTCAACATTACCCCCGGTCGATTTTCCATGGCCCCTGGTATCAAGTAAAATGACCCGACGCCCGGATCGGACCAGCATCGGCAACTGGGAAAACCAGCACAGCTTGTTGCTTAATCCCCCGTGCAGCAGAACCAGCGGCGCGCCCTTTCCGTACACAACGTAATGAATTTCACCATGTTGTTGGTGGATATACCCTGTTTGCGGGACAGCGGCGGCTGTTGCTTTCCAGGACAGATAGCCGAGGATAAAATTTGGTATCGGAGACAAGACGATATATACAGTAATCAGAAATACTGACAGCAGGAGGCCTGCAGTCAACAGTGCATATGGGAAATTGCGGAATAATGTAAAGCCGGCGGAAGCGCGTTCACGCATGGGCTTGCAGGCACCTGTGCATATTTATGCTTTTCCTGAACCCGCACGTACTCCCCCTGCCACAGTCAAAATTGAGGATAGACAAGGATAATAATCCTGAATCTGTGGGCGGTTCCTCCGCCGGGTGAACAAAGACATGAAATATCGTTGTATGGAATGGCCTGATTCCATCAGACAAAATATATTCTTTCAGAGTAGCCACAATCCTCAGCCTGATGCAGGGGTCAGCATCACTGAATCCAAAAACGTATTACAATCACACAGAATCTACGATGAATTCATGGGTAAGTGGTCAAATGATCAGGGGTATACTGCACAGAGTCTCGCAGGCTCGCTTACCCGGAGTCTCGCAGGCTCGCTTACCTCTTCGCACGGTCGCGACTGCCTGCATAGAGGGCCTGTCGACGTCTCCGCTACGCTTCGCTTATCTGGTCCGGCCATGCTGGTTTATCCGTAGAGTACACTACCTTCCATCTTTTTCACCCCAACTCGTTGCCCATTTATGTTTTGTACCACAAAACGGCTTCCGCTGAGCAGGTGCTGGTTCCAGCTGCAGTGCAGTCTGACCTGATCCCCGACTTGAATTACCCGGGCACGTGCTGCCTTGAGAGACAGTTCAAAGCCAATACCCTTTGTCGACATATCCGTAAGAAATATATCCACTTCTTTACCATGGTCAGTAATCAGTATGGCCTTACCACTCTGGAGTTCCCGCAATGTACCCCTTCGATTAAATGAACATCTTGTAATTTCACCGCATTTATGACAACGAATATTTTTTCCGCGTAGATGGGGCGGAATGCTAAACGACCTCTTTGCCCCACAACTCGCACATCTAAACTGTAATCTATTATTTATAATACGAAAGGTTTTTGTTTTTCCCATGTTATCACCACAGACCAAAAAAGAGGACAGATCTATTTTTTCTTTCTGGGCCGACCTTGTTTTTTGTTGGAGATGCGGATACCAAGTTTTTTTCAACTTTTTTCCGGAAACGATCCCCGCCGGTCAGTTGTCCCCTCTGCAATGCCTCCCGTATAAGCTTGAGTTCATTATCAGGTATGGTTTCCAGTACATATTCTTCAGAGGCTTTTCGCCTTTCCTGTGCTGTATCCCCCATCGACAAATAAAATGGTGGTGTATCAACGACCAGATCCCTTTTTTCAGACACTTTCGTACCATAACTTGACCATTGGTATAGATCAAGATCAGTAACCATTCCGGCACGCAAAGGATTAAGTTCGATATACCGGCAACAGGCTGGCAAATATTCCTTGCTTGGCATTATGCTGGATTTATAACGCCCTTCCCATAAATAAACGACCTGAACGATCTTCAAGTTTGTTGACATACCGTGTTTGGCGGCCTGCGACCCGCTTCATCAAGAGCGCAATCGATTCAGGACTCTTACCCGGATCAACAATGAGATGGACGTGGTTGGTCATCAGACAGTAAGTATAAATCCTGCAGCCGAATTCATATTTAAAATCGATGAGATTTTCTCGGTAATAGTTATAATCGTCGTCTGAGACAAAAACCGTCTGTCGGTTATGACCACGTTGGACAATGTGATGAGATGTATGAGAAAGTACTATTCCGGCTGATCGAGGCATGCTCAAAACTACTCGACTGTCCGCCAAATGACAAACAACAGAATAAATCTGTCCCCTTTTCACGGAGCACCGGCACCAGGAGTGCAGCAACGGCTGGAAAGAGCTTGATGCCAGGCTGAAAAAAGAGGCGCTGACGAGCGGATAAAAAATCCCCGCCCACCCTTACGCGCCGGGTTCGGTGTTGATGCCGGGGCGCATTGTACCGCTCCCTGGTTGTCACACTGTTTGCTGAAAAAAACCGCAAACAGTGGGCCGGCCAGTCCGCTCGCATAAGGACAATTATGTTAAATGGCTGGGGAGTATCAGGAGGCGTGGTTGCCGGGAAGCGTGGTTGTTGTTTCCGGCCCGGGGCCAGTGGCGGGGCCACTGAGGACATAATTGGGCCTTATGCGACAGTGCGAGTGGGAACGCTCAATGTTCGGTGATTATTCCGGCTCCTGCCCTTAGTTTGCCAATGGAGCGGAATAAGAGTCAAAAGTAGACTTGACCCCTTTCATGCTGAGACTTATATCAAACCCTTTTCGAATTGGAATAATAGCGTTATGCATGGCAATTTGATCACCATTTTTGAAGGATAGATAATATGAGT
>DRKH01000026.1 GCA_011051825.1 Desulfobulbus sp. | reverse complement strand
GTAATGTGGACATTTAGAGAAGTGATCTGATTGCATGCAACCGCAGGCGTAGTAGGGCTACGCCTACGGATTGCATAATTGAAGATCGCTTTTCTAAATGTTCAAAGTGCGCCTCAGAATGCGAAGTTATTGTTGAGCGAGCCCTGAATAGCTTGTGAGCGTGGCCCGCGTTAGCTTCCTATTGCTTTTTTTTCACAAATATGTTTATATTTTGCCTCCATACTTTCCAACCAGAGCATGATTCTTTCATGCCTGACTGATGACTTCCCATCAGGCAGATTTTTATTCTCCAAGAGACGGTTGCACTCCAACTCGATCTTTTTTGTTGGAAAGAGAGCAAGCTCACCAAAACACTCCCCAGCCACAGTGAAGGATGTTGACGTGGTGAAGATGCTGTCAACAAGGTTGTCACCCCTCTGCCGGGGCGACAGAAATTAGAATAACCACAACTTACGAGCATACAATTGAAAACAAAAATTCTTGTAGCCAACCGTGGTGAAATAGCCATTCGTATAATCCGTGCTATCCAGGAGCTGAATTACGAAGCCGTCGCAATTTATGAGTCCCCCGACCGTGACTCACGTCACATACGGATTGCCGATGAAGCGGTATGGATTGGCGATGGACCACGATGCGATTATCTGGACATCGACAAGGTCATTGATGCAGCTGTTCATGCCGGGGCCATTGCCATTCATCCCGGATACGGATTTCTTGCTGAAAATCCCGATTTTGCCAGGGCCTGCGAAGAGGCGGGAATTATTTTCATCGGTCCCTCTTCCGAGGTCATCGATAAACTCGGCAATAAAGTTATGGCCAGACAGATTATGGCCGAAGCCGGTATTCCCATGGTCCCGGGAAGTCAGAATCTGAAAGCCGGCGATGAAGGCCTCCGGGAAGCGGTCGACTTTGGGAAAAAATACGGCTACCCGATCATGCTCAAAGCAACTTCCGGCGGCGGCGGTCGTGGTATCCGGAGGATAGAAAACGAGTCCGAACTTGCCGAACAGTATCCCATTGCCCGCTCCGAGGCCAAGGCCGCCTTTAATGATGATTCGGTCTACCTGGAAAAGGTTGTGGTCAAACCGAAACACATTGAAGTACAGATCATTGCCGACAAGACAGGCAAGACCATTCACCTCGGGACTCGTGACTGCTCCATCCAGCGTAGAAATCAAAAGCTGATTGAGATTGCCCCGGCCTTTCACCTCAGCCCTGAACTGAATGAAGAGATCTGCCAGACCGCTATTCAGGCAGCCCAGGCAGCAGACTATTTTAATGCCGGAACCGTCGAATTCCTTCTTGACAGTGACAACTCCTATTATTTCATGGAGATTAATACCCGCCTCCAGGTTGAGCACACGGTTACCGAGATGATCACGGGTATCGATATTGTCCGAACCCAGATCAAACTCGCCCTGGGCAAAGATCTCCTCTTTGACCAGGAAAGCGTACAGCTGCGTGGCCATGCCATCGAGATGCGTATTAATGCAGAGGATCCGCAGAACAACTTCATGCCCGAAGGGGGCAAGACCGTTACCGTTTATCGTTCACCCGGCGGCTACGGCGTCCGGCTTGACGGCTTCTGCTACCAGGGCTTTACCATTCCCGAAGCCTATGACTCGTTGCTGGTCAAGCTGACCGTATTCGGCTGGTCCTGGCATGAAACCGTTGACCGACTCAGGCGCTGCCTGACCAATTTTGTTATCGCCGGCCCGAAAACAACGATTCCGTTTTATCTCAACCTGACCAACCACCCCGACTTTGCCGAGGGTCAGTTTGACACATCCTTTCTCGAAGAAAACGAACAACTTTTTGAATATGAAGAAAACATCAGCGAGGTCAACAAACTGGCCAGACTGATCGCGGAAATTCACCAGAAAGGAAAAAATACCTACGCCGCCTGATTCCCATTCCGGACCTGCAGCTCTCGACAGTGTAGTTTTGGAAACAGAATCTTTCGCCTGGTGGTGGAGCGCAACATGCTCCTTGAAGGGTACCCTATAAACCGATTGCAACGGACACAGATATGACACGTATTACCGAAAAAATGAATACCGCCACGGTGCTTGATACCTTGCGCAAAGCCGACGGGTATTATATCACCAACACAGCAAGGGATATGTCACAATCAGATTACAAAAACCGCATATTACTGCATACCGATCTGATGGCGGCCAAAGCCCGTGAAGACGCCGGTTACTTTTCCCTGGAAATTACCGGTGGTGCTTCAGTTCATGTTGACATTCTTCGTAAACAGGTTGATCCGTTCCTCAAACTGCGGTTGCTCCGGGAACAGATGCCCAACACCATGTTCCAGACCCTCTGCCGCGGCGTCAACCTGTTCGGGTATCGCCCCTATCCACAAAATGTTATTCGGCTGACGGTCCGGGAATTCGCCAAGTATGTCGACGTCTGGCGGACCTTTGACTTCATGAATTACATTCCCAACATGCAGGCCGTGTTTGAAGAAGTTGCAAAGGCCGGTAAAATCAACGAGCCCTGTATCTGCTTTTCAACCGGACCGGAACACACCAACGACTACTATGTCAAAAAAGTTCAGGAGATTCTGGATGTCACCGGAAATGAAATTATCCTGTGTATTAAAAACCACGGCGGACTCGGGACCCCGAAACGTATCGGCGAACTCGTTGATGCGGTCAAGCAAGCATATCCGGATCTTCCCATCCACTATCATGGTCATAACACCGACGGCAATGATATCGGCCGGATCACCGCCGCAGTGCTGAATGGAGCGACCATCGTTGATGCATCCGACCATGCCTTTACCGGATTTTACGGCCCGCCGCCCATCCTCACGGTTATCCAGACCCTGAAAGACTATGATAAGGTTGCCGTCGGCATTGACGAGAAGGCAGTCATTGAATCTTCAGATGTCATCCGTGATGAACGGCCCTACTATGCCCAGTTTGAATCACAGATTAAGGGATTCATGCCCACGGTCCAGATTCACAAACTGCCCGGCGGCGCCATGGGTTCAAGTCTTGAACAGGCGTCCAAGGGCGGTTTTATTGAGAAGATGCCGGATATTCTCCACAAGGAATTACCAAAAGTTCAAAAAGAACTCGGCAACTACTGGAGCGTAACCCCCGGTTCACAGATACTCTGGACAACTGCGGTCTCAAACGTGCTTGAGGGTGACCGTTACGGCAACTGTTCCGGTGATTTAAAGAATCTGCTCCTTGGCAAATACGGGCCCTTTCCCTTCTATAAACCAGCCGACTGGATCTATGAAAAGGCCTTTGGCCCCGACTGGGAGAAGGTCCTGGAAGAACAGGGCGGCGTGGAAGATATCGAAGATATGGATATTGAAAAAGAACGACGGACCCTGACGGAACGACTGGGCAAGGAACCCACGGAGCAGCAGCTGGTTACCTACCTGCAGCACCCCAACGATGCGGTTGAGTTCTTTAAGTTTGAAGAAAAGTTCGGCCAGTCCTATGTCCTGCCGCCGTCGATCTTCCTCAGAGAGGGTGGGTTCCATCTGGGTGAAACGCTGGTTTTTCGCGACAATGACGGCAAAGAGCACATCATTGAGATCGGACCGAGCCAACAGGCGGATGACGGTGAGACCAATGTGTATCTCAACGTTGATCATCACCAGAGAGCCTTTATTATCGAGCCGGAAGCACAAGATGGTGCGACGGCAGCGGTTGCAACACTCTCCAAAGAGGAGATTGCCAACCTGGCAAAAATCGGGGATGTCCGAGCCCCTTTTGGCGGCAACGTGTATGAGATATCGGTTGAAGAGGGTCAGGAAGTAGAGGTTGGTGACCAGATCGCGGTGCTTGAAGCCATGAAGATGCAGACCCCGGTTACCAGTGAAATGGCCGGTACGGTCTCCGCCATATCCGCCAAGGTCGGCCAGGCCCTGAAGCCCGGAGACAGGATTCTGATGATAGAGAGCGGCGACGAGTAATTTCGTAACTGGT
>DRKH01000025.1 GCA_011051825.1 Desulfobulbus sp. | reverse complement strand
GGCGGTGCCCACCCTACACAAAACCGGTTGATCTTTTTGCCACCAATCGCCCGCAGGTAAGGGTTCGCTCAACAATAACTTCGCATTCTGAGGCGCACTTCGAACATTTAGAAAAGCGATCTTCAATTATGCAATCCTCGACGTAGCCCTGCTACGCCTGCGGTTGCATGCAATCAGATCACTTCTCTAAATGTCCACATTACACCTCACCTCTACGAAGTTATTATTGAGCGAACCCTAAGCGTAGACCGCCGGGGGCGGGTTCTATGTGGCGCAATCGATTGATATATCGCTAGTTTGACGGCTATACCGGCAGGCCCAGATGCGTCCGATCCGGTTTGGCTGCATAAGGCGTATTCAAGCTTTTACATCGACTCGAGGTGCCCGGGCCGGAGTACCTGGAACGAATCCGTACCATCGACTCAATGATTGCAGGCCAATGCCTGAAGAGCAGAATACCTGAAAAACAGGTATGTCGACAATGCGAATACGTACAGGTAATAATGTAAAATTAAACTGTTACGGCCAATCTGTCAATCGATTAAAGCGAGATCTTGGCCGCGCCCGGAAAAGGCTTGTCCTGCAAGGGTTTTGGCTCAGGAGAGCTTGCCGTCGGTCAGGGTGCATTTCCTGTCCAGAACAGCGGCCAGCTCGAGGTTATGGGTGACCATGATAACACAGAGGTTCAATGAACGACAGAGTTCATGGAGCAGAGAAAAAACCCTGTTGCCGCTTTCGGTGTCAAGGTTGCCGGTGGGTTCATCGGCAAGCAGCAGGGCCGGCTGAAGGACCAGCGCCCGGGCCAGAGCGACCCGTTGCTGTTCACCGCCGGAGAGTTCACCGGGCCGGTGATGGAGCCGGTGTTCAAGGCCGACCTGCTCAAGCAGGTCCTGGGCCTGCCGGGCCATCTGTTTGTGCGGTTGGCGACCGATAAGGCCAGGCATCATCACATTTTCCAGGGCGGAAAATTCCGGCAGCAGATGATGAAACTGGAAGATAAAACCGATTCGGGTGTTGCGATGTTGGCTCAGTGCGGATTCGCTTAAATCCGTCAGTGACCGACCGGCAAAGGTCAGGGTTCCACTGTCCGGACTGTCCAGGGTGCCCAGGATCTGCAGCAGTGTGGTCTTACCGGAACCCGATGCCCCGACAATGGCCGTCATCTCGCCTTGCCGGACTTCAAGATTGACCCCGTGCAGTACCTCGACCAGGTTTTTCCCACTGCCGTAGCTCTTGTGTATTTCGTTTGCCTTAAGCAGGATATCACTCATAGCTCAGGGCCTCGGCCGGTTTGATTCTCGAGGCTTTCCAGGACGGATACAGGGTCGCACCAAGGGTAATCAGAAAGGCTGAAATTGCGATGATGGAGACATCCAGCGGTACGACCTTGATCGGCATGGTCGACATTGGATAGACGTTGCGCGGCAGTTCTATGATTGGATAATGCTTGAGCAGGGCACAGAGGCCAAGACCTCCAAGGACACCAAGCAGGGTTCCGCTGATGCCGATGAGCATTCCCTGGTAAAAAAAGATGCGCATGATGGAAGTGGTGGTCGCGCCCATGGATTTAAGGATGGCGATGTCACGTTTTTTCTCCATAACGACCATAACCAGGGCACTGATGATGTTGAGGGCCGCCACCAGGATAATGAGATCCAGGGCGATAAAGATGCCGACCTTTTCAAGCTTCAGGGCCGCAAACAGGTTCTGGTTGATCTGCATCCAGTCCCGGACTGAAAATCCGGGTCCGAGCCGTTTCTGAATGGTCCGGGCAACGCTGTCCGCCTGTTCAACATTGTCGACCCGAACTTCAATTCCATGGACACCGCGATCAAGACCGGCAAGGGTGCGGGCGGTTGCAAGGTTGATAAAGGCCATGGTCGAGTCGTATTCAAACATTCCGGTTTCAAAGAGGCCGACGACCCGACAGCTCAGCACCTTGGGTAAAACGCCAAGAGGAGATAACGGACCGTTGGGGGAAATGAGCCGGATTTTACTTCCCGTGCCCACCCCCAGCTGACGGGCCAGCTCAACCCCGAGGATGATCGACGGTAAACCGTTTGCATGCTCCAGATCCTGGAGACTGCCTGCCTTCATCTCCCGGTCAATGGTGATGACCGTGCCGGCGGTTTCCGGGGCAATGCCCCGGAGAACAACACCGGTGGAACTCCGGCCTGAGCTGATCAGAGCCTGGCCATAGATATAGGGTGTGGCGGCCTTTACACCCGGCACTGTTCGGATATCCCGTATGACGTCATCCGGTTTTGCAATGATGCCCCCGAGACGTTGAACCAGGACGTGGGCATTGATACCGATAATCTGATCACGCAGGCCTTCGGTAAAACCGGTATAGACCGACAGCACGACAATGAGTGCCAGCACCCCGACCGCAACCCCGAGCACCGAGATGATTGAAATCAGTGAAATGAATTTCTGTTTCCGTTTTGCGCGCAGGTATCTGAGACTGACAAACCATTCAAAATTCATAATTGTTTTCTGCAGCCCGGGATGCGGATAGAGAGAGCGGAGAGGTGGTATGGGGCCGGACGGTTTCCCGTCCGGCGAGGCCGTTATTTTTTCTTGCAGACAACGGGATCCCCGGGTTTCATGCCTGACAGGCAGGCATGAGCAGTGTCCTGAGTATCCTGATCAAGGTTGCCGTATTTAGCCATCGTGGTGATTGTCTGCCGCCATTGTTCTCCGTCTTTCTTCTCAAGAGCTTTACAGATTCTCTTTGTGCTGTGACAGCGGTTGCAGTACATCTTGATATAGGATGTGCACGTCCCCTCATTGACCTCTTTTGCTGCTGCTGTTCCGGAAAGAATAAGTACGATACCTATGGCAAGCAGGCCCTTTTTCATGATTCCTCCTTCCGGCTGTCGTTTTTCTGTTTCTCTTTGTTCTTTTTATTCTTTTTATTCTTTTTCTTGCGGGCGGGTTCAACGGCTTCCGGTTTCAGATGGGGAAAAAGAATAACGTCGCGGATGGACGGGGCATCGGTGAGCAGCATGACCAGCCGGTCAATGCCGATGCCTTCTCCGGCAGCGGCAGGCATGCCGTATTCCAGGGCCCGGACATAGTCATGGTCGAGTTCCGGGTGGATCTCTTCATCGTCTCCCCGTTCATTAATCTGCTTGGCAAAGCGCTCGTATTGATCCATGGGGTCGTTGAGTTCGGAAAAGGCATTGGCTATTTCCCGGCCGGTCACAAAAAGCTCGAATCTGTCGGTTACGGTCGGGTCCTCTTCGTTTCTTCTGGCCAGCGGCGAAACCTCGGTCGGGTAAGAGGTGATAAAAGTGGGGTTGATCAGTTTTTCCTCAACCAGCAGCTCAAAGAGTTCGGTCTTGGCCTTGCCGGGACCGGCTTCCGGCTGCAGTTCGATGCCCTTTTCCTTGGCCAGGGCCATGATTTTGTCATCATCGGTCAGCAGTTCGGGGTCGATGCCCGCCACCTCGACAAGGGCCTCGTCCATGGTGTAGCGCTGCCAGGGTGGAGCCAGGTTGACCTTGGTTCCCTGGTAGGTGATTTCCATTGAGCCGGTCACCTCGGAGGCAACCCAGGAGATCAGCTCTTCGGTCAGGTCCATCAGGTCATGATAGGTGGCATAGGCCTGGTAGAATTCGAGCATGGTGAATTCCGGGTTATGGCGGGTGGACAACCCTTCATTACGGAAGTTGCGGTTAATTTCGAATACGCGTTCAAAACCGCCGACCAGCAGTCTTTTCAGGTAGAGTTCCGGCGCGATTCGCAGGAACAGGTCCATGCCCAGGGCATTGTGATGGGTCTTGAACGGCTTGGCCGTGGCACCGCCGGGGACCGGCTGCATCATCGGAGTTTCCACTTCCAGGAAGCCGCGGTTACTGAAAAATTCGCGGATCAGGCGGATAATCTCCACCCGCTTGCGGAAGGTGTCCCGTACTTCGGGGTTGACGATCAGGTCGACATAGCGCTGGCGGTAGCGGGTTTCCACATCGGTAAGGCCGTGGAATTTTTCCGGCAGCGGCCGCAGCGACTTGGTGATCATCTGCAGGGAAATGGCCTCAACCGAAAGCTCACCGGTTTTGGTCTTGAACAGCTTACCCTCAGCCCCGATGATATCTCCGACATCCCATTTCTTGAACAGCTTAAAGGGCTCTTCGCCGAGCAGGTCACGGCGGACATAGACCTGAATGCGTCCGGTCTCATCCTGGAGGTGGAAAAATGCGGCCTTGCCGAATTTGCGCATCGACATGATCCGTCCGGCAACCCGATAGGAACCGCCGTCTTTTTCGTGGGACTCCGGTGCCAGAGCCTCTCCCCGGGGCAGAATTTCCTTGATGGGAATGGGCAGCTTAAAGTCGTTGCTGAACAGGTTGACACCTGCATCGGCCAGAGTCCGGGCTTTTTCCCGGCGGGCTTTGAGTATATTGCTTTGCGTATTCATTGATAAATAGGGATCAGGGATTAGTGGTTAGGTCTGTAGAGAACCTGTTACAGATATTGTGCTCGCAGGGCATCCGATGTTGATCGGGTCAGGGAGAGAACCCGTCCGGCAAGTTCCGGGGTCAGGGAACCCGTACCGCAGCTGGGGGTAATAAGGCTTTGCCGGAGCAGGGCAGCCATGGTTCGCTCCGGGGTGACAAAGGTCTCCATCTGGCGGCTGAACAGCTCGGTCAGGGACTCTGTGGTTTCGCCGTTGATCTCCTCGGCCCTGGAGGTGGGAATGCCGCCCCAGGCGATGATACCGCCGCGATCAAGAAAGGCTGAAACCTCGTTTTTCAAGGCCGCCATTTTGTCGAAAAAACCATGGGCATCAAAGCTGAGAATATCAATGCCGCTGGTGAGCAGAATCGACCAGTCGGTGTTGGCACAGACATGGATACCGGCAAGACCACCGGCCTGGTGAACGGCCTCGGCAACCTCATTGATCATCTCTTTGATTTCATCGGCAGTCACGCCGATAAAGGCGGAAGAACCCAGCCCGGCCAGGGCGGGTTCATCAATAAAGAGCAGGGCCGGTTTTTTCGAGGCCTCGGCCAGCAGTCGGCTCTGCCATGCCGCCTGCATACTGATACCTTTGATGACCATGTCACGGATGGTGTCATCAAAATAACCGGCCTTGCCCTCCCGGTCCTTGATCCCGGTCAACATGGTAAAGGGGCCGGTCACCTGGCCTTTGACGGCGACAAGAGTTTCCCGGTCGTTCAGGGCGTCGGTAAACAGATAGAGTCCGGCCGCCCGTTCCCTGCCGACCTGAAAGCGGGAACCGGACAGCAGCGAGGGATCTTCGACCACGGCCAGGTAGTCCTCGTAAAAGGAGAGCATGTCCTCTTCAAACCCGGACCGGGTGATATCAAAGAGAATCCGTCCTTCCGGGTCGGCGAGGTTTTCTTCAATGATGCAGGGCAGGCCCTCGGCGAACTGGGGCATCATCTGTTCGTAGGGATTATGGGGTAGCTGCGGCCAGAGTGGAATCTCCGGAGTCGTGTTGAATATCCACTCAAGGGCCTTGGCGTGGTCGGTCAACGGTACACTGCCGATCAACACCGGCAGACCGTCTGCCGAGAAGCGACCAGTGGTCTCGGTCGTCATTGTTTAACCTCTTTTTATACAGGTTTCAGGTTTCGGGTTTCAGGTTCCAGGGCGGCAATAAACCGCCGAGGCGGGAAACGTAAGAGGTGCCTTAAGATCTGGTAAGAGTTTACCAGGGGCAAACCTTATCAGCTCATCCGCCTGCGTGTTGGTGAACACTTACAAAATCTGAAACCTGGAACCAGACACCTGAACCTTGTATAAGTAGTGCGATCACCGTCCGATGTCAATTTTTTTCCAGAACGGCCAGGCATTCAATATGGTGGGTCTGGGGAAACATGTCAACCGGGGTCACTGATTTAAGTCCATACCCCTGCCGGGTCAGGGTCTGCAGGTCTCGGGAAAGTGTTGCCGGATCGCAGGAAATATAGAGTATTTTTTCCGGTTGCAGGAGCGGCAGCAGCCGTGTTTCCCGGCCAAGCCCCTGACGGGGAGGATCCAGCAGGATAATGTCAAACCGGGCCTTTTCGTCCACAAGCTGTTGCAGGCGGCGGCCGACATCACCGATGATAAAAGCGCTGTTTTGTATTGCGGCGGCTGCGGCATTGATGCGAGCGGCGTTGATGGCAAACTTGTTGAGCTCGATTCCGGTGACTTCGGCCCCTGCACGGGCAAGGGGAATGGAGAAGTTGCCCATGCCGCAGAACAGGTCGAGAACGGTTTTCCCACTGACGGGACCGGTGTGTTTTGTGACCAGTTCCACCAGCTGCCTGTTCTGCCCCGGGTTGACCTGAAAAAAACTGCGGCTGTCCCAGGACAGGGTATAGCCCTGATTGCCGGTCGGGAACCGTTGCCGCAGGGAGACCGGTTCGGGGAAGAATTTTGTTTTTTTGCGCGTCTTGAAGGCAATACCCCTGAGCCCGGTCTGAGCCAGGATTTTTTGCCGTACTGATTTTGACGGCTGCCGGGCCGAGGACAGGTAGACTGTGGCCACAACTGTATCGTCGGCCGGAGAACAGATGAGTTCGATCTGTCGGCACAATGGTGCCAGCTCCGGGAGCAGGCCGGAATTGTACAGATTTAACAGGGTGGTGTTAAGGACGGGTGCGGCCAGTGGGCAGTGTTTGATTTCGACCAGCTCATGGCTGTGCATTCTGTGAAAACCTGTCCTGCCGTTTTTTGCAATATGCAGTCGTATTTTATAGCGATAGCCCTCCGGTTCGGGTGAGGGCAGGGCAACGGCAATATTCGCCTCGGGAACTATGTGAGCGCGGCTGAGGCTTTCGGTCAGAATTTCTTTTTTGATTGCCAGTTGGTTGGAATACGGCGTATGTTGTAGGGCGCAACCTCCACAAATGGTGTATCGGGGACAAAACGGCGTCCGGCGCAGGGGGCTGGGCTGGAGAATTTCCAGCGTTTTTGCCTGGATATGGCCTGAAAAACGTTGTATTTCCGCGACGGTGACCTTCTCGCCCGGAAGAACAAACGGGGTCATGACGACCATGCCGTCTGCAAGGTGACCCAGGCCGTTTCCGCCGGATATTATCTTTTGTATTTCAATGGTATGTTCCAATTGCACAGGGGCCTCATTTAATGCTACCATGGTGTCGGGTGTCAGGTGTCGGATGTCAGGTGTCGGATGTCAGGCCAAGGAATACCATGTTTTGGTTGTTGATGATATGAAATGTTGAAGGTAACTATTCAGGTAGAGGCAGAGAACTGGCCCTGCCACCACCTGTAACTGTTCAGGAGTGCTCCATATCTGTGCAGTCAGGCCTGTGAACTATAGTGATTCCTATGTGAATCAGGCCTGACCGTGCAGAGAGGTAGATAAGCGCAGACTTCGAGCGTAGACTCCGTGGG